>NZ_FRBE01000007.1 GCF_900142535.1 Fibrobacter sp. UWEL | reverse complement strand
CAAGAATTTTGTATCTTTGCTCTCGGTTAAGATGACTCAATGCAACCTCTTTGTGGTAAGAGAAGGTTGCAATTTAGTTATCCTAGCTGGCTCCCATCTGGGGGCCTTTTTTGCATCCTTCAGATTCCGCTCGGATTATGCATTTGCAAATAGAATTCGGGCTCAGAACAATACCCTTATTACACACTTTGACGTAGTTGGTAGTTTCCTCCGTCCTGCCGCAGTAAAGCAGGCCCGTGCAGATTTGAACGCTGGTAAGATTACCCTCACGCAATTCAATGAAATTGTAAATCCGGAAATCGTAAAGCTTGTTGAAAAGCAGAAGAAGGCCGGTCTCCATTACATCACCGACGGTGAATACAATCGCAAGTTCTGGCATTTGGATTTCTTCTGGGGCTTTGAAGGCGTTGCCCATGAACGTGTGGGTGGCGGCGTTCAGTTCGCCGGTGAAGTTGCCGATCTGGACGCAACATTCCTGGTGGGCAAAATCAAGGCTAAGCTCCATCCTTTTGTGGAAAGCTTTAGATTCGTGAAGTCTCTGGAATCTGATGGTCACGTTGCAAAGCAGACCCTTCCTGCTCCCGCTCAGCTGTTCCAGCAGCTCATCGTTCCTCAGAACATCGAGACTACCCGCAAGTTCTACGCAACCAATGAAGAGCTGATTCAGGATATCGCTTACGCTTATCGCGCCGTGATCCGCCAGCTTTATGATGCAGGCTGTCGAGTGATCCAGCTGGATGACTGTACTTGGGGCGCAATTGTGGGTGATGCTGCCGCTCAGCGTTACAAGTCCCTGGGCTTGAATCTGGACGTGGTGAAGAATCAGTTGCTCCATGTGAACAACCTGGCTATTGAAGGCAAGCCGGAAGACCTGATTATCAATACCCACATTTGCCGCGGTAACTACCACTCTACTTATTTCACCAGCGGTCCTTATGACTCTGTTGCGGATTACGTATTTGCTCGCGAAAATGTGGACACGCTCTACCTGGAATACGATGACGAACGCTCTGGTGGTTTTGAACCCTTGGCAAGGGTTAGCGCAGACAAGAAGGTTGTTCTTGGCGTGATTACTTCCAAGACCCCGCAGTTGGAAGATAAGTCTGTGATTATTGAAAGAATCAAGGAAGCTGCAAAATACATTCCTCTGGAAAGACTTTCTCTTAGCCCCCAGTGCGGCTTTGCCTCTTGCGAAGTGGGCAACAAGCTCACGGATGAAGAACAGTGGGCAAAGGTCGCCCTGGTGAAGGAAATCGCCGAAGAAGTCTGGGGTAAATAATTTCCCGAAAAAATTGAATCTCTGTTTGGTTAAAGACGGCCGTTCCTGAAAAGGGACGGCTGTTTTATTTTTGCAAACAATGGTTGCATTCGTACGGGTAAAAAGTTTGACCCCTTGCATGTGAAAAATGGATTGAGTATATTTTAGTCACCATCCACCTTTTGTTGAGATGCGTTGCCGGGTAATTAAAATAAGGAGAGGGCTATGGCAAGACCGATTAAGGAAACCCCAATTCTTTTTGGAGAAGATGCTCGGCGCTTTGAAGCGCAAATGAAAAACTGTAAGAAAGATCCTGTATTACGTGCTCGCGTAATGGAGGCTTACAAGATTGGGCTGGAAATGCTCAAGCGCGGAGAAGAAATGCAATTTCCAAAGGTGGGGGAATGTCTCATAAAATAGATTTTTCTAGCCTTAACATAAGAAGACTTCGCGAAGATGACGCGATCATGAATTTTGATTGTGGTGATTTGGATTTGAACGACTTCTTGAAAAAAGAATCTTCTTTATACAAGACTCATTTATTGGCGGTGAGTTATGTCGTCGTTGATAAGAACCGTCCTTCGGAGATTCTGGCCTTCTGCAGCATGGCCAACGATAAGGTTGCTTTGGGTGATTTTGCTAATAATACTGAATTTAACCGCTTTAGAAAAAAGCGTGGATTTCCTCAGTCAAAACGGTTGAAAAGTTATCCAGCTGTAAAACTTTGCCGCCTTGGCGTTGATGTAAAATATCGCTATCTGCATTTGGGCTCATTTCTTCTGAACTTTATGCGAGGCTACTTTACAGATGATAACAAGTCTGGTTGTAGGTTTATGACTGTAGACGCGTATATTGATGCCATTCCGTTTTATGAAAAGAATGGCTTTCGCAAATTACGAGAAAAGAACGAAGGTGACCCGCATACTAGATTGTTATTCTGCGACTTGAATGTGGTTGCTGCCTAGTAGATTTCTGAATAAATCGCGATGGTTCTTCCCAGAATTCCAGAGATTTCTTCTCTGGAATTTCTTTTTTATACTTGCTTTTTTGTCTTGTTGTTCGTATATTTACGAACGAGGCTTTTATGGCACAGAAAAAATATTGCGAAGAAACTGAAAATTTGGCTCGGATCGCCAAGGCTCTTGCTCATCCGGCGAGGATTGCCATTATGCAGTTTCTTGCCAAGCAGGATACTTGTTATTTCGGGGATATTCATGAGGAATTGCCCATTGCGAAGGCTACCGTTAGCCAGCATTTGAAAGAGCTGAAAGCCGCCGGACTGATTCAAGGTGAAATTGAGGCTCCCAAGGTCAAGTATTGCATTGAACCTGAAAACTGGAAAAAGGCTCAGGTACTTTTTAAGGATTTCTTCAACATGAAACTTTGCAAGAAAAATTCTTGCTGCAAGTAGTTCCACTTTATAAATCCCTATTGTGTAGGGATTTTTAATTGTCTTTATTATTCGTAGTTCTACGAACTACGAATGAAAACGATGGTTATTACAAATAATGAAACATCGCGCGAGCTGCACAAAGGAAAAAGAATGAAAAACATTAAAATCTTGATTAGCGAATGCAAATGCAACCAGGCTTTCGCAGAATCTGTGGAACGCATTGTAAAAGAAATGGGCATCGAAGCGAATGTGACCCGCATCGATAATGTCCTGCAAATGCTTCCGTACAATGTAATGTCCTTACCCGCTTTGGTCATTGATGAAAAAGTTGTGGCTAAGGGAAAGATCAGCGATGATGAAATTCGTCGGCTCCTTTCGAAATAAGTGGCGCCTATGATCCAGCAGTTTGCAGATTTCTTGATTTATGATACATGCGGTTTGGATGCGGCCTCTCGCCTGGGGGCTGCACTGAACTTTTTCGTTTACGATTCCATAAAGATTGTGCTGCTACTTTTCGCCATCAGCTTCTTGATGGGAATTGTGAACGATTATTTTCCGGTGGAACGCCTCCGAAATTTTTTGACGAAACATAAACTGTTCGGTTTGCAGTATTTGCTTGCGGCAGTGTTTGGCGCGGTAACGCCTTTCTGTTCTTGCTCCAGCATTCCGCTGTTTATTGGCTTTGTGAAGGGTGGCATTCCTTTAGGCGTAACGTTCGCATTTTTGATTACATCGCCCTTGGTGAACGAAGTGGCGGTAGCTATGCTTGCGGCAACCTTTGGCTGGAAAGTGACAGTGATTTATGTGGCAAGCGGCATATTGCTTGGCGCTGTGCTGGGAGCTATTCTTGGACGCTTTAAGTTGGAACGTCTATTAAGCGACTGGGTTCGGCAAATTCAACAAACCTCTGTTGACGCGGTTGCTGACGATTCTTCGCGAAAGAGTTTTGCACAGCGTTTGCCCGGGATTGCTCGCAGTTCCGTGAATATTGTTCGCGGCGTAATTTTGTATGTGGTCATCGGTATCGCCATTGGTGCCGTGATGCACGGCTATGTACCTACGGGATTTTTCCAGGATTACCTTTCTTCGGAACATTGGTATGCAGTGCCATTGGCTGTAATATTAGCGGTGCCTATGTATTCCAATGCGGCTGGCGTTGTGCCTGTGATTGAAGTGCTCGTATCCAAGGGCGTCGCCATTGGAACCGCACTTTCCTTTATGATGGCTGTTGTGGGATTGTCTCTTCCCGAAGCCATGATGCTCAAGAAAGTCATGAGTATAAAACTGCTGTTGATTTTCTTTGGGACGGTTGCCTTAAGCATCGTTTTTCTGGGCCTTTTGTTTAATACAATATTGTAGGTAATAGAAAATTTCAATCTCTAGTTCTAACTTTATTGTATTGGACGGTAGGATCTTTGCTTTTTAAATTTGGGCAGACCATATTATATCCAGGAAGTTTTTATGGATGCTCTTGCCCTTGCGAAAGAAATTGTAGCGGGTCGTCGTTTGACCCGTAGTGATGACCTGAATGCATTTTTGACCTGCGATTTGCAGCAATTGTGCGAAGGGGCGGATTACATTCGAAGTAAGCTTTGTGGCGAGAAGGTGGACTTGTGCACTATCATTAACGCTCGCAGTGGCCGCTGTCCAGAAAACTGCAAATATTGCGCCCAGTCCATTCATAACCACACTAATTGCGAAGTCTATTCCTTGCTGGATGCTGACAAAGTGATTGCAGAAGCCAAGGCTAATGAGGCTGAAGGCGTTGATCGTTTTGCCATGGTGACTTCGGGCCGTTCCCTTTCTGGGGAAGAGTTTGACAAGGCTCTTGAGATTTACAAGCGCTTGAAGAAAGAAACCAAGTTGAACCTTTGCGCTTCCATGGGTTTCTTGACTCGGGAACAATTCAAGAGATTGCGTGAATCTGGCGTGACCAGCTATCATCACAATATTGAGACTTCCCAGAGAAACTTCCCCAACATCTGTACTACCCATACATACCAGATGAAGATCGACACCATTAAGGTGGCCCAGAGCGAAGGTTTCTGCGTTTGTTCTGGTGGCATTATCGGCATGGGCGAAACTTGGGAAGACCGCCTGGATATGGCTATTAGTCTTTTTGAGGCTGGCGTACGTTCCATTCCTATTAACGTGCTGATGCCGATTCCGGGCTCTCCTCTGGAACACATGCCTCAGCTTCCCGAAGAAGACGCTCTGCGTACATTCGCCTTCTTCCGTTACATCAATCCTACCGCAAACATCCGCTTGGCTGCAGGTCGCTTGACCATGCAGAACAATGGCGAAAAGGTGTTTAAGTCTGGTGCTAGCGCTACCATTACAGGAAACATGCTGACTACTTCTGGTTCTACCATCCAGGGGGACCGCGAAATGCTTTCTGCCATGGGCCGCGATGTGCATCCTGTGTACGGAACCACCTGCGGAAATCACGACTGCGCTTGTGACTGCTCTGGTGATAGTTCCTGCGACAACACTTGTTGCGGTCCCTCGGATTGTTGCGGGACTCGCGGCAATTAGTTTATCTACACTATATAAATTTTATCTATAAATTCTGCTAGAAATTAAGTATTGGACAATTATAAAATTGTGGTTTATATTTGTGCCCAAATTAAAGTACCACCTATAACAAGCGAGGGATCTTATGAAAAAGTTAAAAGTGTTAGGTAATGTTGTTCCCTTTTTAAAACTTGGAGGTGGTTTGAATGATATTAAATGGTATTGATTTAAATAAAGAATATGTTCGTGGCGGAAAAACTATAAATGCGGTAAACAATGCAGAAATTTTCGCCTGGTCCGGAGATTTTATTGTAATCTATGGTGAATCCGGAAGTGGCAAAAGTACGTTACTCAATATTCTCGCTGGGATAACTGAACCTACGTCGGGAACTGTAACGACGGATATTCTGCAGAAAAAACGTATTGGATATGTACCACAAAGTGAGCCCGTTTTGCCTCATTATACGGTCATTGAAAATATTAAATCCGCAGCTGGCTTGAATGGCTCTCAACTTGACGAAGAATGGCTTCAGGAATTGCTGGATACTTTGGGAATTGCCCATCTTGTGGATGAATATCCTGCCAATTTATCCAGAGGCGAATCGGGTCGTGTGGCTCTGGCGAGAGCGCTGATTCATAAGCCGTCCTTGATTGTGGCTGACGAGCCCACCAGTAATCTTGATGAACTTAATGGCTTGAAGATTTTCTCCTTGCTTTATCGTCTGTCTAGAAAAGGCGCTGCCGTAATCGTTGCCACCCATAATCGATTTGCGTCTCAATATGGGGATCGTATTTATCATATGAAGTCGGGCGTTCTTTCTCTGGAAACGGGGGAGTATGCAAATCTCTAGTGGTATAAAAAATTCTTATTGAATCCGCTAGAAATTAAGTATTAGCCAAGGGCATAAACCACATCTATATTTGAGCCCGTAATTAAGTATCGCTAGTAATAAGGAGAATCATAAATGAAAAAGCTGAATGTTTTTGGAATTGTGATCGTGGCATTGGGTGCAATTGAAGCATTGCTTTCTTTGGTTGTTCTTCCGTTCTGCCATTCTGCTGGTGAAGTGGTGATGCGTTGCAATAGCTCTTCTCACGTAGATGTGCTTTTGGGCTTGGTTGTTGTGGCCGTGGGGGCTGTATTTGTGCTTGAACCCAAGGCTCGCGGTATTCTGTCTTATGTTACTGCGCTTCTGGGGTTGGCTATTGCCTTGGTGCCTAACTTGATTGTGGGTGTCTGTGCTAATGGCCACATGCACTGCAGTGAAATTGCTGCTCCGGCTCTTGTTGTGGTTGGTGTAGCGATTGCTCTTGCTGGTTTTGCAAGCGATGTTATTCCGGAATTCTGGAATGAAATCAGGAACGATGTTGAAACGGTTTAATTGAATGTGTCTCCGTAAAAGCCCGTCTCGATTGAGGCGGGCTTTTTGGTATACAAAAATCCTATTAAATGTGCTAAAAATTAAGTATTGGACAAGGTTATAAACAGCATCTATATTTGGCGTCGGAATTAAACCTATTGAATTAATAGGGAATGTGAAAAAGAAAAATGCCATTCGAAAAAGGAGTGCGCGGAAATGAGTTTAGAAATTGAAACCCGATGTATACACGGTAATTTGAAACGTTTTGACAAGGATGCTACAGGAACTATTAGCTTCCCCATTTATCAGACTGCAACTTTTGCCCATCGAGGCGTTGGCAAGTCTACTGGCTTTGATTATAGCCGTTTGCAAAATCCTACCAGAGAACAGTTGGAAAAGATTATCGCTTCCCTGGAAGGTGCAGTTGATGCTCTCGCTTATTCTACGGGCATGGCTGCAATTACCGCACTTTTTGAAATTTTTGAACCGGGCGACAACATTATTATTGACTCCGACCTTTATGGCGGCAGCATTCGTCTTTTCGATACCATCAGCAAGAAAAACGGCCTGGAAATTACTCGCGTAAATTTTGTTCAGGATAAGATTGAAGATTTTATTAAGCCCAATACCAAGGCCCTGTATTTTGAAACTCCCACCAATCCCATGATGAATGTGGTTTCCATTCGACGCGTTGCAGGGATTGCAAAGACTCACGGACTGTTGTGCATTGTAGATAACACCTTCCTTTCTCCCTACTATCAGCAGCCTTTGAATTTGGGCGCAGATATTGTGGTGGAAAGCGGTACAAAGTTCCTTTGCGGTCATAACGATACCTTGGCAGGCTTCCTTGCCACTAGCCGTCAGGATCTTGCCGAAAAGTTCCGCTTTACTATCAAGACGGTGGGCTCGGGCCTGGCTCCCTTTGATTCCTGGCTTTTGCTTCGTGGCATCAAGACTTTGCCTATCCGCATGGAACGTCAGTCTCAGAACGCTTTTGAAATTGCCAAGTGGTTGCGCAACAATAAGCATGTGAAGAAAGTTTATTACCCCGGCTTTGAAGATTATCCAGGTCACGATATCTTGAAGGACGAAGCTTCTGGTTTTGGCAGTATGATCACTTTCGAAGTGGAATCCCGTGAACTGGCTTTGTACATTTTGGAAAATGTGAAGCTGGTGCAGTTTGCCGAAAGTTTGGGCGGTGTAGAATCCTTGATTACCTATCCCATTACCCAGACCCATGCGGATGTGCCTCGTGACATTCTGGAAAAGAACGGAATTACTCCCAGCGTGTTGCGATTGTCTGTGGGTACAGAGAACGTGAAGGATTTGATTGCGGATTTCGAAAATGCAATTGTGGAACTTCACTCTGGAAACGACGGCGCTTACGTTTGATTTAACATGTCATCCTGAGCGAAGTTTTTAATGTGTCATCCTGAGCGAAGCCCGTAAGGGCGTAGTCGAAGGATCCCCTTGTACGGAAAAAAGGATTTCAAAATGTCGAAAGAAAGAAATTTAAACTTTGATGAAGTTATTGATCGTCGCGGATCTCATTGTCTGAAATATGACTTTGCGGTGGAACGTGGCGCTGTTAAGCCTGGTGAAAGTCAGGATGATCTGCTCTCCCTGTGGGTTGCAGATATGGATTTCAGGAGTTCTTCCTTTATTCAGGATGCTCTTATTAAGCAGGCTGAACATGGCGTCTTTGGCTACAGCGAAGTCAAGGATGAATATTTCAAGGTGGTGCAGAGCTTTTACCGCCGCTATCATAACTATGAAATTGAAGACGCTTCCTGGATCGTGAAGACTCCCGGTGTTGTGTTCGTGCTGGCTATGGCCATTAAGGCCTTTACCCGCAAGGGCGATGCGGTGCTGATCCAGAAGCCGGTATATATGCATTTTGCTGGCCTCATCAAGGATACGGAACGTCGCGTTGTCAGCAACGACCTGATTCAGGGCGAAGACGGTCGCTATTATATTGACTTTGAAGATTTCGAAAAGAAGATTGTGGAGAATGATATCAAGGTGTTCCTGCTTTGCAGCCCCCACAATCCTGTTTGCCGCGTGTGGACTCGTGAAGAGCTGCTTCGCATTGGCGAAATTTGCATGAAGCATCATGTGCTTGTGGTTAGCGATGAAATCCATAGCGACTTCGTTTACCAAGGAAAGCATATTGTTTTCGCTTCCTTAAGCGAAGAATTTGCCCAGAATTCCATTACAGTGACTTCGCCTACCAAGACTTTTAATATTGCGGGTTTGCAGCTTTCCAATGCTTTCATCAAGAATCCCGAAATTCGTCAGGCCATTATTCACGAAATAGATGCGGTTGGTTATAGCCAGCTGAATGTGATGGGCCTTGTGGCAACCCAGGCGGCTTACGAACATGGCGAAGAGTGGCTCGATGCCGTAAACAAGTACATCAAGGGTAACATTGATTACGTGGAAAAATTTGTGAAGGAAAACTTGCCTCAAATTAAGGTGGTTCCCACGGATTGTACGTACTTGATGTGGCTTGATTTTAGAGGCACGGGAAAGACTGTTGCAGAGCAAGATGAATTGATTTTGAGAAAGGCTAAACTTTGGATTAACAGTGGTTATAAATTCGGAAGAATCGCTGCCGGATTCCAGCGCTTTAACGTGGCTTGCCCCCGTTCTATTTTGGTGGAAGCGATGAACCGTTTGAAAACAGTCTTTGGCTAAAGAAGTTTGGGAAAAACTTTTGACTAATGAGGTCAAATTGAAAACAGAAAAGATAAAAACAGACTTGCTCATTATTGGCGGTGGTGCCGCGGGTTGTTACGCAGCCCTTACGGCTGCCAAGAATAATGACTTGCAGATTTTGATTTGCGAAAAGGCGAATATCAAGCGCAGCGGATGTCTTGCTGCAGGCGTAAACGCCTTGAACGCCTACATCACTGAAGGTCGCACGCCTCAGGATTACGTGGATTACGCAAAGAAAGATGCCGATGGTATTGTACGTGACGATTTGCTGTACACCATTTCTGAACGATTCAACGAAGTGACCGCTCATCTGGAAAAGTTGGGCCTGGTGATCCTGAAAGATGAAAACGGTAAGTATGTTACCCGCGGTAATCGCAACATCAAGATCAATGGCGAAAACATCAAGCCCATTCTTGCTAATGCTGTAAAGCAGACCAAGAATGTGAAGGTTTTGAATCGCGTCAACATCATCGACTTCTCCGTTCATAATAACCGCATTGATGGTGCCTACGGTATTGGCATTGAAAACGATACTTTCTATGCTATCGAAGCCAAGGCTGTGATTGTTGCAACGGGTGGTGCCGCTGGACTTTACCGTCCCAACAATCCGGGATTCTCTCGCCATAAGATGTGGTACCCGCCTTTTAACACTGGCGCTGGCTTTGCCATGGGTATTCTCCATGGTGCAGAAATGACCACTTTCGAAATGCGCTTTATTGCATTACGCTGCAAGGATACCATTGCTCCTACAGGAACTTTGGCACAGGGTGTTCAGGCTAAGCAGGTGAACTCTCTTGGTGAAGTGTATGAAACCAAGTACGGCCTCACCACTTCTGAACGCGTTTACGGAACCGTCACCGAAAATCTGGAAGGTCGCGGTCCTTGCTTCTTGCACACCGAAGGTATTTCTGACGCTCAGGAAGAATCCTTGCTGAAGGCTTACCTGAATATGGCTCCATCCCAGACGATTCGCTGGATTGAGAATTCCACTCCTGCTCATGAGAATGTGGAAATCGAAGGAACGGAACCTTACATCGTGGGCGGCCATACGGCGAGCGGTTACTGGGTGGATACCAAGCGCGCTACCACAATTGAAGGCCTTTACGCCGCTGGTGACGTGGCTGGTGGTTGTCCTCAGAAATACGTGACTGGCGCTTTGGCTGAAGGTGAAATTGCTGCAAATGCTGCCGTGGAATTTATCGCCGGCGCAGGCTCCGCGAATGGTTCCGCAAACTCCGTGAACGAACTTCCTGAAAATGAAGTCGCCGCACACTTTGATCAGGTTTCCAATTTCCTCCAGCCTAAAAAGGGCCTCTACACGGTGGAACAGTTGGAAGAAGCCATGCAAACCATTATGGATAATTATGCAGGCGGCATCCGTACCAACTACCGCTTTAACGAAACGGGCCTGGATGTAGCCGAAAAGAAAATCCGTAAACTGCAGGAATTGACTGATAATCTGTCTGCAAACGACTTGCAGGAAGTCATGTATATCTACGAGCTGCGTGAACGTCTGGTGGTTTGCTTAAGCGTTATCGCTCATCTCAGAGCCCGTAAGGAAACCCGCTGGCACAGCTTCGCAGAAAATCTGGATTACCCTGAAAAGGATAACGTAAACTGGAAAAAGTACGTGAATTCCAAGCTGGAAAATGGGGTCATCAAGACCTTTACCCGAGAACTTACCGAAGAAGGACAAAAGATTTATGAGCATCTACATTGACGAAAAGAAATGTATCGGCTGCGGAAGATGTCATGAAGTCTGCCCCGGTACGTTGATCAAGCTTAACGAAAACAAGAAAGCATACATCAAGTATCCCAAGGATTGTTGGGGATGTACCTCTTGCCTCAAGGAATGCCCGGCTAATGCCATCCGCTTCTATTTGGGTGCAGACATTGGCGGCAAAGGCAGCCTGGTGCATACCGAAAAATCTGAAGGCTTGGTTCATTGGATTGTGGAACGCCCTGATGGAACCACCACAACCATCGATATAAACCCAAAGGAATCAAATAAATACTAGGAGTTATACAGTGAGCGAATTATCACACCTCGACGAATTGGAAGCCGAGGCCATCTATATCATCCGCGAAGTCGCTGCCGAGTGCGAAAAGCCCGTGATGCTGTACTCCATCGGCAAGGACAGTTCGGTGATGCTTCATTTGGCCATGAAGGCATTTTATCCGGAAAAGCCCCCTTTCCCGTTCCTTCACGTGAATACCACCTGGAAGTTCAAGGAAATGATTTCCTTCCGCGATAAAGTTGCAAAGGATCTCGGCATCGAAATGCTGGAATACATCAACCCGGAAGGCGTTGAAAAGGGCATCAATCCTTTTGAACATGGTTCCGCCTACACCGACATTATGAAGACCCAGGCTCTGAAGCAGGCTTTGAACAAGTATGGCTTCACTGCTGCATTTGGTGGTGGCCGCCGTGACGAAGAAAAGTCCCGCGCTAAGGAACGTATCTTCTCTTTCCGCAATTCTGCCCACGCTTGGGACCCTAAGAACCAGCGTCCGGAAATGTGGAAGCTGTTCAACACCAAGATCAACAAGGGCGAAAGTGTCCGCGTGTTCCCCATTTCCAACTGGACTGAAAAGGACATTTGGCAGTATATTCAGCGTGAAAAGATTGACATTGTTCCGCTGTATTTTTCTGCCCCCCGCCCGGTTGTGGAACGTGACGGAAACCTGATCATGGTGGACGATGAGCGTTTCCCCTTGAAGGAAGGCGAAGTTCCTGAAATCAAGTCTGTACGTTTCAGAACCTTGGGCTGCTACCCCCTCACTGGCGGCATTGAATCTACCGCCGCAACTTTGGACGAAATCATCGAAGAAACCCTCAGTTCTGTTTCTTCTGAAAGAACGTCCCGTGTCATCGATAACGAAGCCGCTGGCAGCATGGAACGCCGCAAGCGCGAAGGATATTTCTAATGAAAGGATTGCTTAAGTTTATTACTTGCGGTAGCGTCGATGACGGTAAATCGACTTTGATTGGTCACATCCTTTACGACTCCAAGCTGCTTTACGCCGACCAGGAAAAGGCTCTTGAATTGGATAGTAAGGTAGGTAGCCGTAGCGGTAAGATTGACTATTCCCTTTTGCTGGACGGCCTGATGGCAGAACGCGAACAGGGCATTACCATTGACGTTGCTTATCGTTATTTCACGACAGATAACAGAAGCTTCATCGTTGCCGATACTCCGGGGCACGAAGAATATACCCGTAACATGGCTGTGGGTGCCTCCTTTGCAGACCTCTCCGTGATTCTGGTGGATGCTTCCCAGGGCGTACTTGTTCAGACTCGTCGCCATGCCCGTATCTGCAAGCTGATGGGTATTCGTTACTTTGTCTTTGCTGTAAACAAGATGGACCTTGTTGGCTATGATGAACAGCGCTTTAACGAGATTCAGACACAGATTAAGGAACTTACGAGCGAACTCGCTTTGGAAAATGTGGTGGTGATTCCGCTGTCTGCAACGGAAGGCGATAACGTCACTGTCAAATCCAAGAACATTCCTTGGTACACTGGCAAGGCTCTCCTGGATCATCTGGAAACTGTTGATATTGACGATTCCCAGAAGGAAAAGGGTTTCTATCTGCCGGTTCAGCGCGTTTGCCGCCCCGATAGAACCTTCCGTGGTTTCCAGGGTCAGATTGAAGCCGGTTCTGTACGCGTTGGCGATATCATCACTACCTTGCCTAGCAACGAAAAGGCTTCCGTCAAGGGAATCCTTCGTGGCGATAAGGAAGTGGAAGAAGCTTTCGCTGGCCAGCCTGTCACTATTTCTCTGGACCGTGAAGTGGATGTTTCCCGTGGTAACGTTCTCATCAAGGACGCCAATGTGGCTAGCTACAAGAAGGTGACTGCCTCTCTCCTGTGGATGGATGATGAACCCCTTTCCATCGGTAAGGATTACCTGATCAAACTTGGAACCAAGACGATTCCTGGTGTGTTGACCAAGATTGATTACGCCATTGACGTAAACTCCGGCGCCCATCTGGAAACAGAAACCCTGACCAAGAACGGCTTGGCTCTGGTGGAAATTCTCTTTACCGAAGCTATTGTGGTTGACTTGTTTGAAAACCATAAGACTTTGGGTGAATTGATTCTCATTGATCGTGTAAGCCATGCTACTTCTGCTTGCGGCGTTGTGCAGAGTGTTTCTGAAAAGCAAGTTGCTGCTGGCGAAAAGGCTGCCTTCGTGCAGGGTGAACGTCATGGCCGCGGTGAAATCTTCGAAGAATTCTTCTACGATACCGCAACCCTTTCTGTGGTCAAGAAACAGCCTGTAAGCCAGAGCTACACTGTGGGTGACGAAATCCCCACTGTTGGCGAGACTTACGCTTATCCGGATAGCTTCGACATCATCATCCTTCGCGATGGCGTTGCCGTAAAGGTTCGCGACAAGAAGGTTGCTGAAATCCTGACTGCAGATAAGTATCTGTATGATGGCCTTCCGGTAATCAACGGTCGTGGCTTTGAAATCAAGGTCAAGTCCGATGAAGAAGTTTCTCAGCTTTTGAAGGAGTTTGCTGAAGCCGGTGTTGATCGCCGTGAAGAATTCTTCCAGAAGTGGACTGCATTCGATACCTATCGTAAGGTTAAGATTCAGTAATAGCAGACTTATTGAACCCAATAAATATAAGCCTTCGGCGTTAATGCCGAAGGCTTTTTATGTACAAATTATTTGCTTGAATTACTTTATTCTTAAAGTATATTGTTTTGTTATAAAACGAAAAGTCTAATTGAAAAAACTGATAACTCAGCATAAAAAGATAGTATTGGACAAACCGAAAAACGGCTTCTATATTTTGCCCCGTTGAAAAACAAGACAGAAAGAAAAGAATAAAAACAAATAACAAGTTAACCATAATCAAGGAGAGTTTAATAATGAATAAGAATTTTAAGAAGGTTTTGATTTCTACTGCACTTATCGCTTCCGTATCCTTTGCTCAGGATGCAACCGTTAACAATGAAGCTGCTCAGGCTCCTGCCGCAGAAGCTGTGGCTGTTGCCCCTGCTGCAGCCCCTGTGGCTGAAGCACCTGCCGCTGAAGCACCTGCTCCCGCTGCTGCTGAAGTTGCTGCCCCGGCACCCGCTGCAGAACCGGCTCCTGTTCAGGTTGCCGAACCTGCTCCGGCCCCTGTCGCAGAAGTTGCTCCGGCCGCTTCTGCAGAAAAGCCTGCCGCCAAGGAACCTACCTTTAAGCTGACTGGTAACGTTCAGACTCAGGCTATCAAGGCTCTCTACGATAACGAAAAGGATAACACTTTGGATGGTTCCTTCCTTCGTGCAAACATTGGTGGTAAGTTTACTTCCGGTGACTTCGAAGCTGTAATTAACATTCGTCTTTTCAGCCCCGTATTTGGCAACACCATCGATGGTAAGTCCTACGATAAGTTTAGCGCTGATACCTACTACGCAAAATATAAGTGGGATCTTGGCTTTGGTACTCTGAGCACTCAGTTCGGTCGCTTCCGTACGGACTGGAGCGTTGGCGGTAACTTCGGTACTTACGTCGATGTTGATCTGAACAAGCGTGGCTTCCTGGCTCGCGATTACCAGCATAGCGCATGGCAGGTAGGCTTGGAATCTGGCATTTCTACCTTCACTGCATTCGTAGCTGCTGATGACGCCAACCTCAACACCGGTTACTTCCGTGCAGAAGAAGCTTTGAAGCTTGGTGATGCAAAGCTGGCTGTTGCCTACCACGGTAATGTTTTTGATCCCTTCCAGCATACTGCTGAAGTGACTCACCGTATTGCAGGCCGTGCAGATTACCACTTTGCAAAGAACTTCGGCCTCTATGGTGAAATTGCATACATCACCACTGGTGACGATGAAAACCTTAGTGCGGCCAATGCAATCAAATCTGAATATGGTCAGGGTACGTCCTATCTTCCCTTCTTCGTAGGTGTAGAAATTCCGACGGGAGGCATCTTCAATAATGTCTACGCAGAACTTGAATATGTTGGCGATCGTGAAGATTTCCAGGCAGGTGCTGATGAGTTGGCATGGGCTGTCACCTTCATCAAGAAAGTCGGTTCCCGCACTAAGTTCCAGGTTACCGCATATAGCGAAAAGGAGGTCTCTGATGTTGCGCTCGCTGCTCGAGTCACAGCTACAATCCAGTAATAACGCTCCTTACATAACGAAACAAACGAAAAACGCGTAAAAAATAACGCGAAAACGCCTAAAATAGGCCTAAATACATACTGAAATGGCCCCCTGGGGCAAAATCAAAAAGGAATTTTTATAATGAATCAGAATATTTTCAAGTTTGCAGCTGTTGCTTCTATTGCACTCTCCTCTGTCCTTTTCACCGCTTGCGACGAAAATAAGTCCGAAAACAAGGCTGGCGAAGCCAAGGTTGAAAAGCAGACCATCGTTAACGTTTCTTACGACCCGACCCGCGAACTTTACGCAAACTACAACAAGGTTTTCGCAAAGCATTGGAAGGAAAAGTCTGGCAAGGACGTTGAAATCACCCAGTCTCACGGCGGTTCCGGCAAGCAGGCCCTTGAAGTGGCTAACGGCCTGGAAGCAGACGTGGTGACTCTCGCTCTGGAATTCGATGTGGACGCCGTTCGTGCCGCTGGTCTTATTGAAGACGGCTGGGTCAATGAATTCCCCCTGAGCAGCGCTCCTTATACTTCTACCATCGTGTTCCTGGTTCGTAAGGGCAACCCCAAGAATCTGAAGGACTGGGGCGATATTGTAAAGCCGGGCATTGGCGTGATCACTCCGAACCCGAAAACTTCTGGTGGTGCTCGCTGGAACTATCTTGCTGCATGGGCTTATGCTAAGAAACTCTACAACGGTGACGAAGCCAAGATCAAGGACTTCATCAAGAAGCTGTTCCAGAATGTTCTCGTACTTTCTTCCGGTGCTCGCGGCGCTACGACTGCCTTCGTGGAAAACGGTCAGGGAGACGTTCTCCTCGCTTGGGAAAATGAAGCATTCCTTTCTAAGAAGGATCACCCGGATGATTACGAAATCGTTGTCCCCAGCGTTAGCATTCTGGCTCAGCCTTCCGTTGCAATCGTCGACAAAATCGTTGACAAGCGCGGCACTCGTGACGTGGCTACCGAATACCTGAACTTCCTCTACTCCGATGAAGCACAGCATCTTGCTGCCCAGAACCACTATCGTCCTTCCAACAAGGCAATTCTGGATCAGTACAAGGAATTCGATCAGAACGTAAACCTGGTAACTGTTGAAGATTTCGGTGGCTGGGCAAAGGCTCAGGGAACCCACTTCTCCAACGGCGGTGTGTTCGACCAGATCTACGAAAAGAAGTAATGTAATTGGGCTAAATCCTCTTGCCCATTTTATACCAAAGTCCCTCGCCCTGCGGGGGATTTTTCATAAGAAAAACCTATATCCCACCATACTAATTAAGTATTGGACAAGGCAATAACCCCGTTCTATATTTGGGCTCGATTATGAAAAGAACTAATAGAAGTGTTATACCTGGCTTTGGCCTTACTACGGGAATAACCCTCGCCATTTTGAGCGTGGTGGTGTTGATTCCCCTTGCATCCCTTGTGGTGTTTACGTCTCACCTGAGCTGGGATGAAATTGTAGCGACCATTACTCGCGACCGAGTGTTGGCAAGTTTTCGCGTGAGCTTTTTGACGGCCTTTGTGGCTTCCTCTGTGAACTTGGTGATGGGCATTATTCTCGCCTGGGTTCTTGTGAAGTATACGTTCCCCTTGAAGCGTCTTGTTGACGGTATGATTGAATTGCCGTTTGCTTTGCCTACGGCTGTGGCGGGCATCGCCCTTACCGCACTTACTGCGGACACGGGGCTTATTGGCGGATTCTTTGCGAAGTTCGGAATCAAGATTGCGTTTACCCAGCTTGGCATTATTGTGGCATTGATCTTTATTGGGATTCCTTTTGTGGTGCGCGCTGTACAGCCTGTGCTTGAAAAATTGGACCCGTCCTATGAAGAAGCCGCCAGTGTTTTGGGTGCATCCAGGACTCGCATTTTCTGGAAGATTATTTTCCCGGAAATTGTACCTGCGGCATTGACTGGCTTTGGCCTTGCATTCGGTCGCTGCCTGGGTGAATACGGAAGCGTTGTCTTTATTGCGGGCAACAAGCCTTTCGAAACAGAAATTACTCCGCTGATTATCATGAGTGAATTGCAGGAATACGATTATGCTAGCGCAACAACAATTGCCTTGGTCATGTTGATTGCATCCTTCGTAACGTTGTTCCTTGTGAATCTCGTGCAGTCAAGAAATACTAAAATCCTGAAGGGAGGCGTTTAATGAATAAAGAAACTACGTCTTCAAAAGTGACCAAATGGGTTCTCATTAGCATTAGCTTTATCTTTATCGCTCTCATGCTTCTGCTGCCGTTGATTACGGTGATTGTTGAAGCGTTCAAGCAGGGCTGGGAAGTTTATAAGCAGGCTGTTGTTGATGACTATACCGTGCATGCCGTGTTGCTGACCGTTGAAGCTACCGTTTTTGCGGTGATCATCAATACTGTATTCGGCTTGAGCGCCGCTTGGTCTTTGACCAAGTTTAATTTTAAAGGAAAGAAAATTCTGACCACTCTGATTGACTTGCCGGTTACGGTTTCTCCGATTATTGCTGGTCTTATTTTCTTGCTGACTTTTGGTCGACAGAGCCCGCTGTTCCCCATTTTGCAAGATCTTGATATTAAGATTGTGTTTGCTGTGCCTGGCATTGTGCTTGCCACAATCTTCGTGACTTTCCCCTTTATTTCTCGTGAACTGATCCCGGTTCTGGAATCTCGCGGAAACGACGAAGAAGAGGCTGCGGCTCTCATGGGCGCTGGCGGATTCACCATCTTTAGAAAAGTCACTTTCCCTCACATTAAGTGGGCATTCCTTTATGGCGTCGTTCTTTGTACAGCTCGCGCCATGGGCGAATTCGGTGCCGTGTCTGTTCTATCGGGACATCTCCGCGGAAAGACCAATACCTTGCCCCTCCATGTGGAAATCTTGTTTAACGAATTCCAGTATGTTCCCGCTTTTGCGGTGGCGTCCATATTGGTGGTGATGGCCATTATCATCTTGATTTTGCGCAGTGTCATCGAATACACCGGAATGAGGAAATCTAATGTACGTTGAATTAAAAAACATCAATAAAAGTTTCGGAAATTTCAAGGCCTCTAACGATGTATCCTTCGGCATCGAGAAAGGTAAGCTTATTGGTCTTCTGGGTCCCAGCGGTAGCGGCAAGACTACAATTCTCCGCATGATTGCAGGCCTCGAAACTCCTGATAGCGGCGATATTATTGTGAACGATAAGGTGGTGAACAATGTTCCCGCCAGCAAGCGCGGCATCGGTTTCGTGTTCCAGAGCTATGCTCTGTTCCGCTACATGACCGTGTTTGACAACATCGCCTTTGGTCTTAAAATCCAGAAGGTTCCTGAAAATGAAATCAAGGAACGCGTTTTGGAACTGGTGAAGTTGACAGGTCTTTCTGGACTTGAAAACCGTTACCCCAGCCAGCTTTCTGGTGGTCAGCGCCAGCGTGTGGCTTTTGCCCGCGCACTTGCCCCGAATCCTAAGCTTTTGCTTTTGGATGAACCCTTTGCCGCCATCGATGCCAAGGTCCGTCAGGAACTTCGCCATTGGCTTAAGGAGATGATTGCAAAGCTTGGCGTTACCAGCATTTTCGTGACTCATGATCAGGATGAAGCTATTGAAGTGGCTGATGAGATTATCATCATGAACAAGGGCGGTATCGACCAGATTGGCAAACCTCTGGAAGTCTATAGCAATCCCAAGACTGCTTTCGTGGCCTCCTTCTTTGGCCAGCCTTCCATCTTCAAGGACTACAACAAGTTCCGCCGTTTCGACCCCGTTGGGGAAGTGGATCAGGTGATTGTCCGTCCGGAATTCGTGAAGGTCACGAAGAAGACCGAAACTCAGAAGTACCAGAATTCTGCAGAAGAAGGCGTGGTTACCGATGTGGCTTTCCGTGGCACTGGTCTGGAACTTACCATTTTGGTGAATGGTGAAAATATTACCGCTCGCCGCCGCTTCGACCAGGCACCCATTGAAGTGGGTGAAAAGGTGGACGTGTTCATCTATCGCATCTTCGCGACTGCTGGCGACAAGGTCTATCCCTTGGAAAACCAGTCCCTCCGCGAACCTGTGGTTGTGATTTAATTGTAATTTATACAAGAAGAGAGAGAAAGAATCCTCCTGTCTAGCGACAGGAGGATTTTTTGACTTAAAAAAGACTTCTTTTCGCAAGAAGTGGTTTTTGTTAAGAATCGTTTTAAATGAAAAATAGAACCCTCAAGGGCCTCTGTCCAATACTAAAACTTGATTACGAACGATTGAAATTTTGTATGACACAAAGCCATTCTTGTTTTGTATTTTAGCCGCAGAAAAACAAGGAGAGTTTATGTCGGAATTAAATAGAGAACAGGCATGGAATCTTTTAACTGAATACAATCAGGATCAGTTTCATCTATACCACGCAAAGGTTGTGGAAGGAATTATGAAATATTTCGCCCGCGAATTGGGCTATGGTGCCGAAGAAGAATTCTGGGGACTTGTTGGTTTGCTACATGATCTGGATTTTGAAAAATATCCAGAAGAGCATTGCATTCGCGAACAGCAGATTTTAAAAGACTTCGGAGCCCCTGAAGCCTTGATTCATGCGGTGGCAAGCCATGGCTATGGCATTACCGTAGATATTAAGCCGGAACATGAAATGGAAAAAGTTCTGTTCGCAACCGATGAACTTTCGGGCTTGATTGGTGCGGTTGCGTTGATGCGCCCTTCTAAAAGTGTTCAGGATTTGGAACTGAAATCGGTAAAGAAAAAGTACAAGAGCAAGGGCTTTGCTACAGGCTGTTCTCGCGAAGTCATTGAGCGTGGCGCAGAAATGTTGGGCTGGGAATTGGATGACCTGATTTCTAGAACCATCCTTGCCATGCGCGAAATCGAACCGCAACTTTCTAACTCTTAACTCAAAAAGGAATCACTATGTTCTCAACCCACTACATGGATCTGCTGATGCAGAACTCTCCCTGGAATCTGATTGTCTTCATGGCAATTCCAGTTATCCTGGCGGAAACTATTGCTGTAACAGACTTGTTTCTGTTGAAATCTCCCGGCGCCCATCCCACATTGGCGAAGGTAAATCGCATTGCTGCAATTCTTGCGGGTCTGGCTTTTGTTGCCATCATCGCTTACTTCATTCCCAAGGTGATTGTGCCTTTGGCTGCCGCTGGCGAATTTAGAACTTGGGTAGATGCTGTAGCTATCTTCTCTTATGTTCTGGCGGGTATTCCCATGATTTTGCTTGCTCTGGTAAATCTGAATCTTGTGTTCCGTAAGAGCTCCGCTATTGCATCCATTATTCTGCTGGCATCCTTCTTGGCTCTTTCTCATGTGGCCATGATTTTCGGCATGGTGGATCCGGGCATCGCAGGATATGTCCCTAAGGACCCTGCGGCAGCAAGCATGCATCATCACGCTGTCCCGCCGACCCAGAATCATCCCGCTGAACACCAACCCGCTGAACATCATTCTGTACAAATTCAACAAACTCCTGCGCAGCCTCTTCAAATGGATGAAGCTGCCGAAGATTGTCATCACCATCAGTAAGATGCCTTAGATTTCGTAATACCAGTCTTCGCTTTGCTTGAAATCTTCGGTCATGTGCTTTTTGTCGGTGGTGTGGTAATCCATTTCCAGGTTCTTCATGCTGACGCGTGTATTGGCTTCCACGGAGCTGGTAATGAACGTGTTGCCGCCGATAATGGCGTTTTCACCGATGACAGTATCGCCGCCTAGAATGGAGGCTCCTGCGTAAATGGTGACGTTGTTTCCGATGGTGGGGTGGCGTCTCTTGCCGGAGAGCTTCTGGCCCCCTCTTGTAGAAAGTGCGCCCAGGGTAACTCCCTGATAAATCTTTACGTTATCGCCGATAACTGCGGTTTCGCCAATGACAATTCCGGTGCCGTGATCAATGAAGAAATTCTTGCCGATGGTTGCGCCGGGGTGAATGTCGATTCCTGTGTTGGCGTGTGCGTATTCCGTCATGAGGCGAGGCAGAACAGGAACGTGCAACTTGTAAAGTTCGTGAGCAATGCGGTAAATGGTAATGGCCCAAAGTCCGGGATAAGCCAGGATGATTTCTTCGTAGCAGCTGGCGGCAGGGTCGCCGTCAAAGGCTGCTTCCAAGTCGGTTTCTAGGTATTCGCGAATAGAGGGAACCTGGAAGAAGAATTCCTTACAGATGATGTAGCTTTGGATCTTGCGGACTTCTGAACTCATGGTGCCGCGAAGTTTACCGTAGTCTAGTGCCAATGCCACCTGCTTGTGCAAATGGAAAAAGACGTCTTCAATAATGACGCCAAAGCTGTGTTTGTGGCTGTAAATCTTGTAAGAGCGATCCCTAAAGTAGGTGGGGTAGAAAACGCGAATGAGGTTATCCAGCAATTCGTGAATTTCTGCCTGGTCGGGCTTGTTGTAAATGTCAATAGTGTCGATTTTCTTGCCTTCTTCGTAGGAATCGAAAATGGCTTTTTCTATTGCTTCAATATCTTCCAGTTTGACTAAGCCTTTCATAATCGCTCTTGGGGGTGTCTTTAAAAAAACTTTAATGATTAAAAACAGGGAAAAGGGAACGGGAAAATCCCGCCCCCTTCCCGAGTTTTTAGGCGAACGTTCTCAATGCACGGATGAGTGCGTCGATATCGTCCGGAGAGTTGTACAGAGCCAAGGTGGGGCGCACGGTACTTTCGTAACCGAAGTGGCGCAGCACAGGCTGAGCACAATGATGACCGGTACGCACGGCGATTCCGTAGCTGTCCAGGCGCTTTCCAACTTCTTCGTCGGAATAGCCATCCAGCTTGAATGCCAATGCAGAAGCCTTGTTCAGTGCGGTGCCTACGAGATGGAGACCCTTGATTTTCTTCATTTCGGTGAGGGCGTACTGAAGCAGTTCATGTTCCCAACGGAATACGCAGGGCATGCCGATTTCGGTAAGGTACTGCAGTGCTGCACCCAGGCCAACAGCGTCGGCGATGCTTCCGGTACCAGCTTCGAACTTATTAGGAATGCCATTGTAAATGGTGCGTTCGAAGGTTACGTCGGCAATCATGTTACCGCCACCGTGGTAAGGCCTTGCGGCTTCCAACAGTTCCTTCTTTCCGTAAACGGCGCCGATACCTGTGGGAGCAAAAATCTTGTGTCCGGAGAACACCAAAAAGTCTGCATCCAGGGCGGAGACGTTAATAGGAATGTGCGCGATGGACTGAGCGGCATCCATCAAGACGCGTACGCCATGACGGTGAGCGATGGCAATGATTTCTTCGATGGGGGTCACGGTGCCCAGCACGTTAGAAACGTGGGTACATGCCACGAACTTGGTGCGGTTTGTAAAGAGTGCTTCGTAGTCGTGGAGCTTCAGCTGACCGGTAGAATCGCAGGGAATCACCTTGATCACGGCACCGGTTTCTTCGCAGATGAGCTGCCAAGGAACGATGTTGGCGTGGTGTTCCAGGATGGAGACGATGATTTCGTCACCGGGTTTCAGGGTGGGCTTCACGTAAGCATTTGCTACCAGGTTGATACCTTCGGTAGTACCGCGAACGAAGACGATTTCTTCAGAAGAAGGTGCGCCGATAAAGTCACGTACAATACCGCGAGCGTTCTCGTAAGCGTCGGTAGAGGCGGCCGCAAGAGTATGAGCGCCACGATGGACGTTGGAGTTTTCGTTTTCGTAGTAGTACTTTAGACGATCGATGACCTGCTTAGGTCTCTGGGTGGTGGCACCATTGTCCAGCCAGACCAGGGGATTGCCGTTGATCTTCTTTGAAAGAATGGGGAAATCTGCACGGATCTGGGCAAGAGTCTTGCTGCCGATACGGATAGATTCATCCCTGGAGTTGGAATTGCTGGAAGCAGAAGCCTTGCTTGTAGAATCGCCGCCCAAAGAAGTGGGAGCGTCCACCTTGCGGGAGCCTTCTGCAGCCTGATTCTTGGACAGGACTACGGGAGCGTAGGAAGTGCTTGCTGCAGTAGGAGTGGGAGCCGCATCTTCTTCGACGTTCTTCAGCCAGGTATCGGTAGAGGTTCCGCCGTAGGCGAAGGGATGTTCCCAGTCAAAGCTATGGGACGGCTCAGGGACATAACCCTGGGCAGGAACGTAGCCATGGCCCTGTGCTGCAGTCTGCTTCTCGTCGGCGGGAGCGGGTGCGGCAGCAGGTGCTGCGTAGGCGCTATCCGTCAAGTCCGGGAAGTAAGCGTTTGCCAAACTCTCCAGCTCAGCCGCATTCGGGACTCCTGCGAGTTCCTCCAGCGTTTTTGCTTCTGGATTAGTTATAGTCATAGTATTCGCCAACCTCAACATCTTCTAAGACGGCGATAGCGTCGTCTGCGAGAATTGCTGCAGAGCAGTACAGAGAGAGCAGGTAAGATGCGACACCCTTGTTGTCAATGCCGCGGAAGCGAACAGAGAGACCACGAGAGTGTTCGTTCTTGAGGCCAGCCTGGAACAGACCGATAACGCCGCGCTTTGCTTCGCCGGTACGGACCAGGAGAATGTTGGTCTTGCCGCCCTGAGACTGGGGATTCTTCACGCCATCTACAAGGAGCTTGTCGGTGGGGATCAGAGGAATGCCGCGCCAGGTGAGGAAGTTGCCACCAGCGATGTTTACAACAACGGGAGGAACGCCACGGCGGGTGCATTCACGTTCGAAAGCTGCGATTGCACGAGGATGAGCCAGGAAGAAGGAAGGTTCCTTCCAAACCTTGGAAATCAATTCGTCCAGATCGTCCGGGGTGGGGCGGCCGTCAGCGCGGAGAGGCTGAATGCGCTGAGAGTCGGCGATGTTCTTCAACAGACCGTAGTCATCGTTATTGATGAGCTGGCTTTCCTGACGTTCGCGGAGGGATTCGATGGCGAGACCCAGCTGTTCCTGAACCTGATCGTAGGGAGAGCTGTAAACGTCTTCGATAGCGGTGTTGACGTTGATGATGGTGGAAATAGAATTCAGACGATATTCGCGAGGTTCAGTTTCGTATTCAACGTAACCTTCGGGGATAATATCGGACTTCTTGGTTGCGCTGCAAAGAACGTCCAGCGGAGTTTCGCCTTCCTTGACCTTGTTGACGCGGAAGATGCCGGATTCAAGGCCCTTGAATTCCAGGAACTTGGTCACCCACTTAGGAGTCAGTGCGCCATATTGCGGCTTGGTCTTGGTGACGTTAGCAAGATTGTATGCGGCTTTCGCACCAAGTGCGTTAATGCCATTCTTTTCGGTATCATTGGCCATTATTGAACCTCTTTGTTTTGTTTGTTTCGTTAATTCAAATTGTTCATTTGAAATTTTACAGCCATGCTCCCTCGTGAGAGAACATGATTCCCTTCATGGCGTCCAGACCGCCCTTCAGGTTATACAGCGGACCCGTGTAACCCGCTTCACGCAAGGTGTTGACGGCAAGGATACTGCGCTTACCTTCCTTACAGATGATAACCGTATCCTTGTTGGGGTCCAGTTCCTTTTGTCTTCTTGCCAGCTGCCCAATGGGAATTGCCACAGCATTGGGGAAGCGGAAGATGGCTCGTTCATGGGGCTCACGCACGTCGATGACTGTGATGTCTTCCCCGTTTTCAATTCTCTGGGCCAGTTCTTCGGGAGTGAATCCTTCCACAGGAACTTCCTCGTTGACCTTGAGCCCGCATAAATCTTCGTAGTCGATTTCTTCAATCTTGGTGATGGTGGGAACGGCTCCGCAAATGGGGCAAGCGCGATTCTTGTTCACCTTCAAAACTCTAGAAGTCAGGTAAAGGCTATCCACATGGAGCAATTTTCCATTCAGATGTTCTCCAATACCCAAAATCAATTTCAAGGCTTCGTTAGCCTGGATGCTTCCTACAATGCCGGGAAGAGGGCTGATGGCTCCGCCTTCGGAGCAGGAGGGAATCAGTCCGGAAGGAGGAGGGGAGGGGTATTGGCAGCGGAGGCAGGGACCGCCATCCAAATTGAAAATGCCAACCTGACCTTCGTACTGGTAAATGGCGCCGAATACAACCGGAATCCCATGCAAGGCGCAAGCGTCATTAATCAAATAGCGAGCCTTGAAATTATCGGTGCAGTCCACCACCAGATCGTAACCTTCAATCACTTCTTCGATGGTGTCGGGATCCAATTTGACTTTCAGATCTTCGAAGATAATGCTTCTGTTCAGGCTCTTTACCTTGTCTTTTGCGGCGGCCACCTTGGGGCGCTTCAAATCGCGAAGACCGTAGAGAACCTGATTCTGCAAGTTGTCCAGCTTGACTTCGTCAAAATCCACCACCTTGATGGTGCCTACGCCTGCTGCAGCCAAGTACTGAATGACGGGAGAACCTAATGCACCTGCACCTGCCACTACAACCTTGGCGGCCTTGATGCGCTTTTGTCCCTTCACGCTAATTTCGCGCAGCATCAAGTGCTTGCCAAAACGTTCCACTTCAGAATCGTCCAGAGAAACTGCTTTTCTTCTGTCATCGGAAATCAGGCTTTCTACAGGTGCGCCGCCGGCAATGGCGGGCAAAAGCAAGATTTCTGTTTCTGCAGGAAGGGGGCTATCCCAAAGGGCGTTAATGGTTTCGCTATCCCCATTGACGTAGATGCGAATGAAACTTCTGACTTTTCCTGTTTCATCGTAAAGGATTTTCTGTGCGTCAGGATAAGTTTCAATCAGGGATTTCAAAGCCTGATTTACTGTTTCCGCGTTGGATTCAATTTGGGCATTTTTCCCAAAGAAATTTCTCAGTGTTGCCGATATATAAACTTTCACTTTTAACTCCGTACATTTAAAAAGTGGTTTCAAAGGCGTGGGTTTCCGCCGGATCCTTTACATAGCATCTCGTATCCTTAACGCAACCCTTAATTACAGATAAAATAATGTATGCTAAACCTGGCACCATATTTTCTGCATCATCATCTGAGGGAATTGCTTTGCAATCGGGGTGAGAGTGATAAAATCCGACAATTTCTAGTCCATTATCATCCAGTTCCTGCTCTACTTTATAGAGGGTCAGGGGATCAATCTCGAATTGGCTTGCTTTTAAGTCTCCTTTCGTTTCATTCAGGGCTTCTCGAATTTCAAGAACCTTTATGACGTTTTCATCTTTCGTGCCGATCAGAAATCCGCAGCATTCGCTTGGATAGACACTCTCCGCAACAAGATTGATTTGCTCTGAAATTTCTTCTTTGATGTCAATTTCCATAACAAAAATCTTGCTCCTTTTTTACGGGGCAAAAGATAGATTGGCGTTTTTTGTTTGTCCAATACTATGTTTTTATACTCGGTTATCACTATTTCCTATAACAATGGTAGGAATTTATTATTTCTTCTATTACGTACAAATTAGCTTATTAAAAGGGACTCTTTTTCTATAGGAAATTTCTATAAAACGCCATACTTATTTAGTATTGGACAAGTTGAAAAAGCGGTTTTATATTTGGCGTCGACTTAAGAAAGAACACAACCTTTTACACAAGGAGACGATTTTATGGCAGACCTCGCGACCCTCAAGAAAGGCGGATTTATGCGCCAGAAGCAGAAGAATAACTTCTCTCTGCGCGTACGTGTTGTTGGTGGAAATTTGACTGCAAAGCAGTTGGCTCGCATTGCAGAAGTATCTGAAAAGTTTGGCCAGGGTTATGCTCACTTGACTTCCCGTCAGAGCGTTGAAATTCCGTTCATCAAGCTGGATGATGTTGATACCGTTCTTGCAGAACTTGCTGCAGGTGACGTTCATCCGGGCGTTTGCGGTCCTCGCGTACGTACAATTACTGCTTGCCAGGGCTCCGAAGTTTGCCCCAGTGGCTGTATCGATACTTACGGTTTGGCTCAGAAGATTGACGAACGTTATTTCGGTCGTGAACTTCCCCATAAGTTCAAGTTCGGTATTACCGGCTGTCAGAATAACTGCTTGAAGTCCGAAGAAAACGACGTGGGTATCAAGGGCGCAATTCGCGTGAAGTGGATCGAAGATTCCTGCATCGGTTGCGGTCTTTGCGCAAAGTCCTGCCGTCACGGCGCTATCCATATGGAAAATAAGAAGGTGGTCTTTGACGCTGATAAGTGTACTTATTGCGGTCGTTGCTATAAGGCTTGCCCCAAGGATTCCTGGGAACACGAACACGGTTATTCCGTTTCCTTCGGTGGCCTTTTCGGCAACACCATCAACAAGGGCGAAACCATTATCCCCTTCATTGAAGACGAAAAGAAGCTCTTTGCAGTTTGCGACGCTGCAATCAATTTCTTTGCAGAACACGCAAAACCCAGCGAACGTTTCAAGTTCGTAATTGACCGTATCGGTCGCGAAGACTTTAAACTGAAGATTTTGGAGGCATACAAGAATGGCTAAGGAAGATTTTAAGATTGATGACGAAATTGATATCACTGACGTTGTGTGCCCCACGACTTTTGTGAAGGCAAAGGTTGCCCTGGAAGAACTTGACGAAGGTCAGATTCTCGCAGTGCGCATGAACGATGGTGAACCGGTGCAGAATGTGCCTCGCAGCATTAAGGACGAAGGCCACGAAATTCTGGACTTGATTGATAACGAAGACAAAACCTATACCCTGATTGTTAAAAAGGTAGGTGACTAATATGATTCTTACCATTGCAGGAAACAAGAAAGAATATAATGACGGCCTTACCGTCGCTCAGCTGATCGAAGCAGAAAAGGTTGAAACTCCGCTTTACGTGACTGTTTCTCTGAACGACGAATTCATCAAGAATGCTGACTTCGATACTACCGTCCTTAAGGATGGCGACTCCGTTGAATTCCTCTACTTCATGGGCGGTGGCTGCTAATGGCTTTTACTAACGAACAACTTGAACGCTATTCTCGCCACATTATCCTGAAGGAAGTGGGCGCAAAGGGGCAGAAGAAACTTCTGAACGCAAAGGTGCTGGTGATCGGTGCTGGCGGCCTTGGCGCTCCTGTGGCTATGTATCTTGCTGCCGCTGGCGTGGGTACTATCGGTATCGCTGACGCCGACGTGGTGGATCTTTCCAATCTGCAGCGTCAGATTATTCACGCCACTAAGGATGTGGGCAAGCCCAAGGTTCAGTCTGCTAAGGAAACTATGCAGGAAATGAACCCGGATGTAAACGTCATTACCTATCACACCTTCGTGACTAGCGATAACATCATGGACCTGATTAAGGACTACGATTTTATCATCGACGGTACTGACAATTTCCCTGCCAAGTTCCTGATCAACGATGCTTGCGTCATGGCAAAGAAGCCTTTCTCCCATGCAGGTATTATCCGCTTCCAGGGCCAGCTCATGACTTATGTGCCGGGCCAGGGTCCTTGCTACCGCTGCGTCTTTAAGGAACCCCCTCCGAAGGATGCTGTGCCGACCTGTAAGCAGGCTGGCGTGATCGGCGCTATGGGCGGTGTAATCGGTAGCCTCCAGGCTATGGAAGCTGTGAAGTACATTCTGGGTACTGGCAACCTGTTGACCGGTTACTTGCTGACCTACAATGCGCTGACCATGGAATTCCGCAAGGTGAAGCTGCCTTCTCATACCGAGAACTGCGCTGTTTGCGGTGAACATCCCACCATTACTCAGCTCATTGACTACGAACAGGCTGTCTGCGACATGAAGCACTAATTTCCCTTGGAGGTGAAATGATTACTTTGCCCAACGCTGAATATGAGAAAGTTCTGGAACACGCCCGTAAGAATCTGCCCGAAGAAGCATGCGGACTGATTGCCGGACGTATCGAAGGTAATGACAAGCATATCGAAAAGGTTTACTTGCTTACCAATATCGATCATTCCAATGAACATTTCTCCTTGGATCCTAAGGAACACTTGGGTGCAATCAAGGATATGCGCGCAAACGGTCTTACTCCTCTGGGAAACTGGCATTCTCATCCGGAAACACCATCTCGCCCCTCTGACGAAGATAAGCGCCTTGCTTACGACAGCAAGGCAAGCTATCTGATTCTTTCCTTGATGGATCGCGAGAATCCGGTGTTCCGTTCCTTCCATGTGGAAGGTGATGTTGCAACAGACGAAGGTCTGACTATTATTTAAAAAGTTGGCTTTTTCCAGGACGTAAATGCCTGTAGAAATTATTCCATCCTTTTTATTGTACTGCCTGGTCTCGGGGATTACCCCGGGACCTGCAAATTTAAGTAGCCTTGCCACCGCTGTACGCCGCGGCAGGTCTCCTGCCATTCGCCAATGGTATGGCATTCTTGTGGGCTATACTATTGTGATGTTGTGTTCAGGATTGCTTGCCTTTTTTGTGGGACAGGCCTTGAACGAACATGTTGCAAAGCTTTCTTTCGTGGGTGCGGCCTACATTCTTTGGCTAGCCTATAAGATGCTCCGTGAATCCTGTGACGATGCGGTAGAATCCCGGCCTTTCAAGGGTTTTGTTTCGGGGCTGTTCATTCAGCTTACTAACGTAAAGATTATGATCTTTGGCATTACGGCCCAGACCACCTTTATGCTGCCTTATAATCGCAGCATTGTGGCGGTAATGTTGTTTTCCTTGGCCCTTTCTGTTACGGGGCCCAGCTGCAATATGGTGTGGCTTTTGACAGGCGTTAAGCTCCGCGACATTTTCTCC
Source organism: Fibrobacter sp. UWEL (assembly GCF_900142535.1). NCBI lineage: Bacteria > Pseudomonadati > Fibrobacterota > Fibrobacteria > Fibrobacterales > Fibrobacteraceae > Fibrobacter > Fibrobacter sp. UWEL. The sequence continues at coordinate 130,342 of NZ_FRBE01000007.1, read as the reverse complement.
AAATACCAGAAGCCCATCGGCATTGCCATGGCCATTTCTCTGGTGGCGTGCGCTGTTAGTATTTTGACTATTGGGTAAGGCTTTTACTTGATTACCACGACACTCTTGTAATGTCCTTGAGGGAGGCTCCACTTGTTTAGATTCAGGTGGGTGTATCCTGCGGGGACATTGCCTGCAAATTTTGCAACTAGCTTTCCTGTGATGTCAAAGACGGCGATTCTTGCAAAGCCCGCGCGGGCTGCGTAAAGGTAGCCACTGTTGAAATCGTAGGAGGAGGGTGTGCTAAAGTTTGCGTTGTATGCGATTGCGTCGGTACTTTCGCTAGAAGAAGATTCCGGTGCGACTTGGCTGGACGATGATTCTGCAACAGTCTCTGATGAAGAAGAACTTGCCGGCACGTCTTGCACTTCTTCGCCTTTCAGCACTAGAACTTCTACGCGGCCTGTATATTCTGTGCCGTCGGTTCCCTTGACGGTGTACTGGAATGCGGTAAGCCCCTTGAAATTCTTGGCAGGAGTGTAAGTGACCTTGCTGCCGTTAACGCTGACGGTTCCTTCGTCCAAAGCCTTCACGGTATAAGTGGGGGACACGTCCTGGAATCCCGAGGTGATTTTTTTCAGATCGTAGGTCACTGCCTTGTTCTGTGTTGCGGTCAAATGCATGGCGCCAAGCCAGTTGAAATACTTTTCGATGTACAGGTAGCCATCGCTAGCTTTGGTGGTGGCGTCATCCTTTGAGAGATTGTAGCCCATGGCTTCTTCGAAGTAATCGGGAATGCCGTCCTTGTCGGAATCCTTGGGAGCTTCGCCTGCCAATACTTCGCCCCAGCCGTCATTTTTGGAAAGCTTCATGTCGCTTACGGCTTTTACTAATCCACCTGCTTTCCCTAAGGTGCTTGCCTGGTACCAAATGAGGGAATCGATGTCGTCGTAAGGCAATACGCCGCTTTGAGAGTTGACGTAACGCCAGGCGGTAGCTGCGCTGTAAATAGGATTCTTGGTGGTTTCTTCGCTCCAGGGCTTGCTCAAAACTTCGCCTTCACCCTGGTAATAGTAGATGTTAGAAGCTCCGCCATTCAAAACGCCGTCGCGGTTGGAGTCAATCATGTTTCCGCTGGCGTAAATGCTCTGGTTCTTATCCACCTGGAACCATTCGTTCTTACCTGTTGGGCCGTAAACGAAATAGTTGTTCACGATATCATGATTAAAGTGGGTGCTGGTATGAGTGGTGTAGCCCGCTTCGAAATTGTAGTGGACGTTGTTTACGAAAACGTCATTAATTTTGTCCAGCGGGTTTCTGTTGTGGGTGTTGATGAAGGCGTTGTAATACCAAGCCCAGGTTCCATCCACCGATTCAATGTGTGCGCCGAACTGCTGGCCGATGGGGTTTGCCACAAGGGTATTCTGCACGGTAACGCCGGTAATGCGATAGCTAGCGTTATCCGAAGATCCTCCGAAATTATTCCAAGGAGCAAGTTCAATGGAACAGTGGTCCACGATAATGTTCTTGGAATCGTAAAGGTTCAGTGCGTCATCTTTTTCCGAGGCTGTGTTTTCGCCGGGGCGGATTCGCAGGTAACGAATAATGATGTTAGATTGTTTGCCTGTAGAAACCTTTCCGCCGTGAATGGCTATGCCTTCGCCGGGAGCTGTCTGCCCTGCGATGGTAATGTTGCTCTTGACGGAAACTGCGGATTTAATATTGATGATGCCGCCAACGTCAAATACCACGATTCTGTTGGACGCACTGACTGCGTCGCGGAAAGATCCTGTACCGGAATCGTTCAGATTGGTAACGTGATAGACGGTGCCGCCGCGGCCGCCTGTAACATTGGCTCCAAAACCTAGTGCTTCAGGAAATGCAAGCGGTTCTGCCATTGCAAAACTGCACAGACCTGCGCAAAATACAGAAAGAAAAGACTTTCTCATAATCCCATGCATCCTTTTTTTATCCCAATCTTAAAGATATACTCAAATAACTCAAAATGAAATGCCCGGATTGTCGTTAGCGTAGTCTATAGACAACTCCGGGCTTAATAACCCCATGAATTTTTACAAGTTGTGGGGGCCGGCTTGCTTTTTCACGATGTTAGGCACGTCTGCGGCCTTGTCCGTGGTGTATTCGTAAGGGGCCTTGTCCAGCTTGGCGGGGTCTTCAAGTAATGTGTACGGATCCGTGGTGATGTAACGTTCGCCGTAAATCTTGCCGCCATTATTTGCTTCGATGGGTGTGGTACTGCTGTTGCTGCTGGTCTTTACGTTATCGTAGACGTTGTTTTTCGTGTTGACATAAGCGTACACATTGTACATGAAGATGACGGGGTTGTTCACCTTATAGAAGTAATTATTCTCGATGAGGGCGGATCCGTAAGAGCCTACGCCCACGCAATAGAGATTGTCAGAAGCGGTGTAGTAGTTGTTGTAAACGTGGGCGTTGCCGTACATGACGCGGGGCATTCTTTCGTTTACAAGAGTTCCGAACCAGCAATGATGATAGGTGACTTTCAATGTGTTGAAGTCTTCTGGATGGTTGCTGGCGCCGCTGCCAATAAGAGCGTTCAGACGGTGAGGGTGATTGGGGTCTGTGTACCAGAAGTGAACATAGCTAACGGTCACATAGCTTGCCTGGGTGGTAATGTCCAGGTTGCCGTCTTCGGCGTCCCAGATGTTTACGTGATGGATCCACACGTTGGTGGCTCCGTGGCTAACGGCGATACCGTCGCTAGGACCGGGATTGGGGTAGGTCCCCTGAATGTTGATGTTGTAGATGATTACGTTCTTCTTGCCGTTTACAACGAGGCCGCCGTAAATAGTGGCGGAACTGTCTGCCCCCATAATGGTGGTGTTGCTGTAGATGGGTAAACCGTAGCCGTCGCCGTCGGTAGTCTTGATGGTGCCTTTGACAATTACAACTTTAGGATCGTCTGTCTGGATGGCTGCCTTGAACTGTGCGTATGTGGTGACGGTGACCGTGTCACCCCCGGCACCGCCTGTGGTGCCGCCGTTAAGACTGGCGTAACCATCGGCGATGAGCGCGGGCTTTGTTTCCTTAGAAGGTTCTGCGGGAATGGTGTCTAGCTTGATGTTCAATTCTTGAGTGTTGCTGGACAATGCAATTTTCTGGGTGATGTGTCCGGCTGCTTCTACTTGCAGGGTGTCGAAAATTTCAGCGGATTCCTTTTTCAAACTGCGAGTGGATTTTGCGGACAACTGAACGCTTGCGCCGAAATTGCGGGTGTAATAAATGTTTGTATTTCGGGTAAAAAGATTGCCAGAAATTTGACGTCCGTTGAGGCTGAAAAATTTGGGATTTTCTAAGCCATTTTTATAAGAATACTGATTGTTTAGGGATGTTCTGATCGCCGATGTGGATGTGTCGACTGCGGTTGACGTGTCTGTCTTGGCTGTGTCTATAACACTAGCGCTTGAATCTGCGGGGTCAAAATCAAGGCTTTGCAAAAGGAAAGTGCCGTCTGCATCGGTGGTGTCGGCTACATGGTGCTGGAGTAATGTGGCGATGGCCCCTTGAATGGGCTTGTTGTCTTTAGCGGATTTTACGGTGCCGTGGATGTCGTAGTTTGTGGCGGCGAAGAGGCCGGCTGCCGTACATCCCAAAACGAAGATGATTTTTTTGAAATCCATAATCCAATCCTTTTATCCAAACATTTTTCGGTACTCAAACCGTTTGATGTCCAAAATTTAAGCGAAAAATCCCGTTTTTCACATATCCTCCATAAATCCTTGTAGTCTATGGACAACGTAGTCTGCGGACAACTCTTTGTGTCTGTGAGGGGTGCGATAAAGCCCCTATCGGAGATATCTTTATGGATGAAAGGTTCGTTTGGTGAAGAATCGTTCAAAGGAATGAGATATGTATGGTTTGGAAAGTCAGTATAAAAAGGTTCAGTTGGCGGTTGCCGCTTTGGCTTGCGGGGCGATTTCCGCTTTTGCCGCATCGCCTACAATTAAAGTGGATTTTGACCAGAGCGGTCGAAGCAGCGCCGAAGTTTCTGAAGCGAATTATGTGCCTTGGGTGGTAACGGGTGTTTCTTCCAAGGATACCACTTTAAGTGGCGTCAAGATTACTGTGGCAAAGGGCAGCGCTGGTTCTGCACTTAAAACTAACTGGTACAAGGTTTCTGTACAGTCGCCTAACTATGCAAAGCTGGTTGGCGATGGCATTATAGTGGATGGTGGCAATTCCGGTGGCGAAATCAGTTTGACTTTCTCCGGCTTGTCCGCAGGAACTCACTCTCTTCTCGCATACTTGAACAATGTGGATGCCCCGGAAGCTTACACCTACAGCGATGTAGATGTCTATGCAAATGGCACCAAGGTCACCACGGTAAAGCCTTCTAATCGTGCCCTTTCTACAGAGGCTGCGACTACAGCTTATGTGACCTTCACGGTGGGCAGCGCAGGTACTGCTACGGTGAAGTTCGTGCCCAGCACATCTTCTGCAACTTTCCGCAATGTGACTCTGAACGGCTTCGCCTTGAATGTGGCAAACTCCGCCGCGCAGGCATCTAGCCCTTCTCCCTCTGATTTGGATGATCATGCCGCACACGATAACGGCAACTTGACTCTCTCCTGGACGGCCGCCAGCAATGCCAAGAAACATCAGGTTTATTTGGGCACGGATTCCGCATCCGTTCTTTCTGCAACGTCTAAGAGCGCAGAATACAAGGGCGAACAGACTGCAACAACTTACAACCTGAAGGATGCCTACGCTCTTTCTAGCTACTACTGGCGCGTTGACGAAGTGGACGCCAATGGTACTGTAACCAAGGGTGATGTGTGGAAATTCCGTATTGGCCGTCTGGCTTTTGCTGATGCTGAAGGCTACGGCCGTACAGCTGTTGGTGGCCGCGGCGGCAAGGTGGTGTATGTGACCAACCTGAATGATGACGGTGCAGGCTCTTTCCGTGAGGCATGTACTGCAGATATTGGCCCTCGTACAATCGTGTTTAAGGTGTCTGGCGTTATTACGTTAAAATCAAAGTTGTTCTGCAATAATCCTTATACCACAATTGCGGGCCAGACGGCTCCCGGCAAGGGCATTACCTTCAAGGGATACCCCATTGGTTTTACCGGCCATGATCTTGTGGCTCGATTCCTGCGTTTGCGTTTGGGTTACGGACCTACCAACGATGGCATGGGCCTAACCGGCGGTGACCACAGCATTCTTGATCATGCAAGTATCAGCTGGACTATCGATGAATCCTTCAGCAGCCGCGGTGGTAAGAATTTGACTTTGCAACGCGCCCTGATTTCTGAAGCATTGAACATCGCCGACCATCAGAATTATCCTACTGGTACAGGCCATGGATACGCTGCAACTATCGGCGGTGACATTGGCAGCTTCCACCACAACTTGCTGGCCCATAATGCTGGCCGTAACTGGAGTATGGGCGGTGGCCTTGACGGCAATGGCTATTACGCAGGTCGCCTTGACATTTTCAACAACGTTGTCTATAACTGGTATTCCCGCGTTACAGATGGCGGCGCTCACGAAGTGAACTTCGTCGGCAATTACTATAAGATTGGTCCTGCAACAAAGCTTACGGATATTACCCTCAGCGCAGATTTGGAAGGCACGGGTAAAGGCTCTCAGGCTTATTACTATCACAACAATATTCTTCAGGCAAAGAATGGTTCTTTCACCTGCGATGGTACCAACGATAACTGCGGTCGTCGCTACACATTGAGCAATGGCCAGACCCTAGATTGGGACGTTTGGAATTCTAAGCCCTTCTTCGCTTCTTACGCAAATATCCAGAGTGCAAAGGCCGCCTATAAGGATGTGCTTAGCGATGTGGGCCAGCGCATGCCTGTGCTGGATGATCATGACGCTCGCGTGATTAATGAAGTAAAGACCGGTACCTACAAGTATACAGGTTCCGTGGGCAATCTGCCGGGAATTCCTGACCGCGAATCTGATGTGGGCGGCTACGAGAATTATCCTTCTACCAGCTGGGCGGATGATTACGATTCTGACTTGGATGGCCTTCCGGATTGGTGGGAGAATATGTACGGCTACAACGCAAAATCCAAGAGCGGTGACTTTAGCGACGCTAACAAGGATCGTCTTGGCGACGGCTGGACGGAACTGGAACGCTATTTGGAATGGATGGCCCGTGCCCACTTTACTTTTGAAAAGGGCGAAACCCAGACCATCGATCTTTCTCAGTTTACCAAGGGCTACGACAACGGAACCTACAGCGTTTCTAACGTTCCCAGCGGCGTCACTGCAACTGTAAGCGGCTCCAAGCTGACTGTAAAGCTGTCCGACAACTTTGCTGGCGCAGGCTACATCACCTTTACTATGAAGGACAATGCTGGAGATTCCTTCAGCCGCATGATCGGCGTGACTCAGGGCCTTGCCGTCACAACATCTTCTCAGGTCACTGAGCCCGCCGAAGTGTCTTCAAGTTCTTCTGAGGAAGTAAACGATAATCCTGAACCGGAAACTCCCGCGGGCTTTGTTCAGCATCCCTCCGTAGGAAACTTCCGCATTTCCATCCAGAACAATATGGTACATTTAGCGGGCATTCCGCAAAACGCGACTATTACGGTTACAGATCTTAGCGGCAAACACTTGATGACTCAGAAATCCGTTGTTTCTGCTAGCGGAAACGCCATGGTAAATCTTGAATCTTTCGGCAATGGCGTTTATCTGGTGAATGTTCGCGGAATGAACAATGGCCGAATGATGAACAAGACTGCGAAAGTGAACCGCACGGATCGATAATTTTCTACAAAACGAGACTAAAACGGCGTCACGTTACTGCAGGTAGTAAGCCTGCAGTTTTTTTATTCTGTCTTCTGTAAGGTTTAACTTCAGCTCCAGATATTTTTGAATGGAACCGAAGTTGCCCTTGATGAAGTCCAGAGCCTTCTTTAGGTAATCGGGATTCACACCCAGAATTGCCTTGATAACGCCTTGGTGCTTTTCGGAAAGGTTGTGGGCTGCTGCAAGTTTCAACCCTGCGTCAATCATGGACTGGTAAGATTCATTGGACTTTTTGAAGTCTTCCATAATGGAGGCTTCGTCAACGCCCAGGGCTGCCAGGATAAAGGCTGCAGCGAGGCCTGCGCGGTCCTTTCCCTGAGAACAGTGCCAAAGGATGGTTCCGCCCTGAGTTTTCAGGATTTCCTCAAACATTCGTGCATATTCATTCTGCGGATGTTCTCTGGCCACTAGGCCCAAGTAGGCGTTTTCCATCATACCGTCAAAGATTCCGCTCTTGACCACTTCGATCATCTTTGCGGCTACTTCCGGGCTGAAGGTGTTGGGGCTCATGACTTTCACCATGTTGAGGCCTACTTCCGCCTTGCTGGAGCCGTCTGATTTTTGGGGAAGAGTGCCGAGAACGTTGAACCAGATGTTTTCTGCGCCGGGAATCTGTACGTCCAGGGCGCTGTTGCGCTCGGTTTCTGTACGCAGATCGCAAACCAATTTCAGGTTCTTTCCTTGAAGTTGCTGGATGTCTTTTTCGGTGGCTTTGGATAAGTTTGCGGAACGAAAAAGCAAATCGCTTTTAATGGTCCTTCCGTCCATGGTCTTGATGCCGCCAAGGTCTCGCAGGTTTGCAACGCCTTCAAGTTTCATACATATTCCTCCAGGTAAGTCCAATGTATAAAAATTATGGAATGGTTGAGCGGGCGGATTTAGGAAACCGCTACTTCGTACAGAATGCTCAGGGCCTTGCTTAATATCTTTTCAGAAAGTCCTGAATAGTTGATGATAAACTGATGCTCGCTGGGGGTGGCTTCGGTGTAGTAATCCGAAAGGGCTCCGATGCGGACGCCTTTTTCTTCGGCCCGCTTGCAGAACTCTTCGTCGGTAAGGGTTGTCTGCACTTCCATAATAAAGTGGAGGCCGGCGTTCTCTTCGTGGATTTCTACCAGCTTGCCTAACTTGCTTTTGCTAATGGCTTGGAGCAGTACGTCGCGGCGGCTGCGGTAGGCATTGCGCATGCGATTGATGTGCTTTTCGAAGGATCCTTCGTCAATGAATCTTGAAAGGGTCAGCTGTTCCAGAGTAGATATGGTGCAGGCATAAAATGAAAATTCATCGCGAAACCTTTTCGCCAGCGGTTTGGGCAGAACCATGTAGCTGAAGCGGGCAGAAGACGTAAGTGTCTTGGAGAAGGTGTTGATGTAAATAACCTTGTCCATAACGTCGATGTTCTTCATGGCGGGAATGGGACTGCCCACCATGCGGAATTCGCTGTCGTAGTCATCTTCTACAATAAAGCGGTTGCTGGATTTTGACGCCCAGCTTAAAAGTTCGTAACGGCGACTTACGGGAGTCACGATTCCTGTGGGGAAATGGTGTGAGGGAGAAATGTGGATCACGTCGGTGCAGGTTTCTTCCAGCTGGTCTACGATGACGCCGCTTTCATCCATGGGGATGAAATTGCAGACCACATTCATCTTGCGATAGATTTTAGAGATGTTGCTGTAGCCTGGATCTTCTACGCCGTACTTTTTGTCAAATCCTAAAAGCTGCACAATCAAGCCGTACAAGTATTCTGTTCCCGCGCCCATAATAATCTGGTCTGGATCCACGTTCATATTGCGGAATTCGCGGAGCAGTTTTGCGATGGACTTGCGGACCGCCAAGGTGCCACCATAAGGAGGTCGAACTAGAAGTTCGTTCTGATTTTCGCAGAGAACCTTGCGGGTGATTTTTGCCCAGGTGGAAAAGGGGAAAGATTCCGGATTGGCTTGGTTGTTGATGAAGTCTGCCAGATATTTTTTCGGAGCGCGGCGCGGTTCTTGATTGAAGGCGTCGGGCGTGCTTTTTTGAGCTTCTCGGGATTGTTTTTGACTTGCGATATTGTTTAGGCCTGCGTTTGCGCCAGGAACCTTGCTAGTGTCGATGGCAGATACGAAAAATCCCATGCGAGGCTTGGTGTAGATAAACCCCTCAGTCAAAAGCTGGGCGTAGGCGTTTTCCACTGTAATGACACTGACCCCAAGCTGGGTAGCGAAAGGGCGCTTGGAAGGGAGCTTTTCATCGGCGGGAAGAGCTCCCGACAGGATATCCTTCTTGATGCACTTGTAGATGAAGTGGTAGAGGGAATCGGAATCCGCTAGCTTGATGTCGTAACTGAGCATAATCTGACCTTATTCTGGACTTATTAAAATAATAGAAAATTGAACATTTTAAATAGTCAGCTGAATACCTAATTTACACACCGAAAACGAGATCCCCGCCTACGCGGGGATGACAATCAAGAAAAGGAGCATCAAAATGTCTGAACAGAATTACATTGCTGAACGTTACGAATTGAACAAGAATCTTGCCCAGATGCTGAAGGGCGGCGTGATTATGGACGTGACCACTCCGGAACAGGCAAAGATTGCAGAAGCTGCCGGTGCTTGCGCCGTCATGGCTTTGGAACGCATTCCTGCTGACATCCGTGCCGCTGGTGGCGTAAGCCGCATGAGCGACCCCAAGATGATCAAGGGCATCCAGGACGCAGTTTCTATCCCGGTCATGGCCAAGTGCCGTATCGGTCACTTTGCCGAAGCCCAGATTCTTCAGGCTATTGAAATTGACTACATCGACGAAAGTGAAGTTCTTTCTCCTGCAGATGATATCTACCACATTAATAAGCGTGACTTCAAGGTTCCTTTTGTTTGCGGTGCCAAGGATTTGGGCGAAGCCCTCCGCCGCATTGAAGAAGGTGCTTCCATGATCCGTACCAAGGGCGAACCGGGTACTGGTGACGTGGTGCAGGCTGTTCGCCACATGCGCTTGATGCAACAGGAAATCGCTCGCCTCACTAGCATGCGTGAAGACGAACTGTACAACCGCGCCAAGGAACTCCAGGTTTCTTACGCTCTGGTTCGTTACGTCCATGACAATGGCAAGCTGCCTGTGGTGAACTTTGCTGCCGGTGGCGTGGCAACGCCTGCCGACGCAGCTCTCATGATGCAACTGGGTGCCGAAGGCGTGTTCGTAGGTTCCGGTATCTTCAAGTCCGGCAATCCTGAAAAGCGCGCTCAGGCAATCGTAAAGGCTGTAACCAACTACACCGACGCAAAGCTCATTGCTGAACTTTCCGAAGACCTTGGCGAAGCCATGGTGGGTATTAACGAACAGGAAATCGCCCTGCTCATGGCTGAAAGAGGTAAGTAATGAACAAACCTGTAATTGGCGTTCTCGCCGTACAGGGTGCATTCATTGAACACCGACAGATTCTGGCAAAGCTTGGCGTCGAGACTTTCGAGATTCGACAGAAGGCCGACTTGCTGAATAATCCGTTGGATGGACTTATTCTCCCTGGTGGCGAAAGTACGGTGCAAGGAAAACTCCTGAGGGAACTGGATCTTTTTGACTTGCTGTTGGAAAAGATTCAGAAAGGCCTTCCGGTATTTGGAACTTGCGCGGGCTTGATTCTCCTGGCGTCCCGATTGAGCAACGATGGCAACACCTATTTTGGTACTTTGCCAGTGACGGTGCAACGCAACGCTTACGGAAGACAGCTTGGTAGTTTCTTTACTGAACAGCCCTTCCGCGGGGTCAATAACTCCGTGGTGGATCAACCCGAAACGGTTCCTATGACTTTCATTCGTGCGCCCCTGATCGAAAGCGCTGGTGAAGGTGTGGATGTTCTTGCTCAGAATTCTGAAACCAAGCAGATTTATGCTGTCCGTTACAAGAATCAGCTAGGCGTGTCCTTCCATCCGGAACTCAATGATGATACCCGTATTCATCAATATTTCGTGGACATTTGCCTAGGCAAAAAGTGAATCAGCTCTTTGTTATAGCGAAAACTTATGATTGACTTTAGGAAAATAGTATAATCAGAACCCCTTGAAAGGGACGGGTGGATTCCTATATTATCCTATAGAAATTGTAGGAAATCTTGTTGCGTTTCATTAGAGATCCGTACAAACCGGGAGCTCCTGGGGAATCGAAATCCACCTGGGAGCTCCTTTTTTTATTTTTGAACCATGTCTGCAAATCCAGCTATTTTTAATCGTACTATCCGTCTCGTGGGTAACGAAACCATGGATGTTATTTCCTCCAAACGCGTCATTATTTTTGGCGTGGGGGGAGTGGGTAGCTGGTGTGCCGAAAGTCTAGTTCGCTCCGGTATAAAATACTTGACTATCGTAGATTCCGATGTGGTGAATGTGACCAACGTGAATCGACAGCTGATGGCCACAACGAAGACGGTGGGCCAAGTGAAAGTAGATGTTTTGAAGCAACGATTGCTGGAGATAAATCCGGATGCGGAAATTGAAGCCCGCGCAGAGCTGTATTCAGAACAAACTAGCGCTAGTTTCCATCTGGGTAATTATGACTATATCATCGACGCCATCGACAGTCTTGACCCCAAGATGAATTTGCTGATGAATGCATCCCGCACCAAGGCCAAGGTTTTCGCCTCCATGGGCGCAGCACTTAAAATAGACCCCACAAAAATCAAGGTTGCGGAATTTTGGGATGCAAAGGGTTGCCCGCTGGCCCGCGCTCTTCGTGACAAGTTCAAGAAAAAGCAGCTGCGCCCCGCCAAGAAAATCAAGGTGGTGTACAGCGAAGAACTGCTGGTGAATAAGGGCCCTGTAGCGAACGACGATGGAAGCCCTGCAGAATTTCGCAAGGTGGCCTACAACGGAACCATGGCCCACGCCGTAGCCATTTTCGGGTTTACTATTGCGGGCTTGGTAATGAAAGACATTTACGACAAGGCCCAACAATAGGGCTTTTAGATCTGCAGGAAAATTCCTATATTTTAGGTATGAATATGGATTCTTCTAAGAAGCGTGTGGCCGTTGGCCTTTCTGGTGGTGTTGATTCCGCTCTTGCTGCATATCTCTTGAAACAGCAAGGTTACGAAGTCATTGGCGTTACTATGGCCACCTGGGATGGCTCCATCAAGAACATGCCCCATGTGGAAGGTCGCGAAGGCTGCTTTGGCCCTGGTGAAGACGAGAATATCGCCCAGGCAAAGACCGTTGCAGAACGTCTCGGCATCCCGCACTACACTGTCAGCGTTTCCGAAGAATACAAGCGCCAGGTTCTGGATTATTTCCGTGCCGAATATCGTGCCGGCCGCACTCCCAATCCTTGCGTCCGTTGCAATCAGAATATCAAGTTTGGCGCCCTCCATTCCGCAACCCGCCGCATGGGTGTGGACTTTGATTATTTTGCCACCGGTCATTACGCCCGCGTGGAATTTACGGATCCCAAGAAGCCTTTCCTTTACGCTGCTCTGGATGATTCCAAGGACCAGACCTACTTCCTTTCTCGCCTGAGTGCGGAACAATTGTCTACGGTGATCTTCCCTTTGGGCGGAATGAAAAAGACCGATGTGAAGGCCTTGGCTGCAGAAATCGGCTGGGTGGATTTTGCCACCAAGAAGGAAAGCCAGGATTTTTTGGAATGCGGTGACTACACGGTTCTCTTTGATGAGTCGGATAACGTTCCCGGTGACTTTGTGGACATGAACGGCAAGGTTCTGGGTAAGCACAAGGGCATTATTCATTACACCATCGGCCAGCGCAAGGGCCTGAACATTGGCGGTCTGCCAGAACCTTACTTTGTTGTAAGTATTGACGTCAAGAAGAACCAGGTGATTCTTGGGCCCCGTAGCGTTATGAGCTGCGTGGATGTTTCTGCCACGGATTTGAACCTGATGGTGGACGAGGATTCCCCGCTGCTGAAGGAACCCTTGACAGCTCACATTCGCTTAGGCCACAAGGGCGCTACCGCGCACATTACTGAATTGGATGTGTCCGCAGGTAAGATCAGCGTGCATTTTGACGAACCTCAGTTTGCTTCTGCTCCGGGACAGATTCTGGTTCTGTACGCCGGCCAGGGCATTGTGGCATCGGGTATTATTACGAAATAAATGCTAGATCCTTCGCCCCTGCGGGCTCAGGATGACGTCGGGTGTTAAAATGGGGCGGTGCCGAGGTCGGTATCGCCTTCTTTAATTTTTGCCAAGATGGGAAGGCCTGTCATCTCTTGCATCATGAGGATGTTGTCGTCTTCCATCTGAAAGTTGCCACTCATGCCGTAGCGGTTCACGATAATACCGCGAATATCCAGGCCACGAGCGCGGGCGTACTCTACCGTCAGAACGCAGGCGTTGATACTGCCGAGAGCCGCTGTAGTGACAATCAGGAGGGGAAGTTTCAGTTCCTGCATGATGTCGGCTAGGAACAGCTTTTGCGGATTGCCTTTTGCGTCGGGCTTGTCGCAGGTGGGGGCTGCTGCGGGATCGTCGTAGCGGATGGGGCAAATGATGCCACCGCTACCTTCTACGAAGATGAATTTGTGTCGGGAGATTGCTGCGTCAAAATCTGCGCAGACCTTGGAAAGTTTCACCGGGTTGCCTTCCTTGCGGGCGGCCAGGTGGGGGGAGACGGCTTCCTTGTAGACGTAGCTGACAAGTTCTTCTTGAGTGTCGGGGAGATTGGCTATGGTTTTAACGTAGTCGGCATCGCCGGCCACCCATGTGCCGTTTCGCAATTCGGCTCCGCTGAGAGCTGCTTTGTAATAACCGGCATCAATTCCAGAATCGCGCCATTTTTTTACGAGAAGCGCGGTGACAAAAGTTTTACCGACATCAGTTCCAGTAGCTGTTACAAAATAACCTTTCATTTCAAAACCTCTGCAATCGCGTTGGCGGCGGATTCCAGTTCTTCTTTAGTATGTGTGGCCATGAGACTGGCGCGAAGTCTTGCCTGGCCTTTCGCTACGGTGGGGTAGCGGATGGCGGGAATCAGGATGCCTCGTTCCAACAGTGCGGCGGATGCTGCGAGTGCTGCGGCTTCGTCACCGATGATGATGGGAACGATGGCGGAAGTGGGTTCAAGTTCACTGAGCTTGCCGAAGTGAGCGTCCTGTTGGTCGCCGCCGAGGCGTACTCCTGCGTTCTTCAAAGCCTTGCAGAAAATTCTCACATTTTCCTGCAGCTGCTGCACACGTTCCGGATGATTTGCTATGAATCGCAGGTTGTTCGCGGCTACCTGGGCCATAGCCGGAGACATTGCCGTGGTGAAAATAAAACTGCGGGCCTTGTTTCGCAGGAAGTCGATGAGCTGTTGCTTGCCTGCCACAAAACCGCCCTCGCAGCCAACAGCTTTGCTTAAGGTTCCTACAGTAACATCCGCGTGTTCGCAGGGAATACCCTTGTCGTTAAAATGCTCTGCAAGACCGCGGCCTGTTTTGCCGATAACGCCAGTGGCGTGGGCTTCGTCAATCATGAGAAGGCAATTGTTTGCCTTGGCGATCTTTTGCAGTTCGGGCAAGTTGGCCAAGTCGCCATCCATGCTGAAGACTGCGTCTGTGACGATTAAATAACGAGCAGAGTATTTGACGCTGTTTGTCTGTTCAAATTCAGATGCCATATAGGCGAACTCTGCGCGGGCTTCATCAATGGCGCGCTGCAAATCTGCCATATCATTATGCTTATATACAAAGCACCTAGCCTTGGAAAGTCTAATGCCGTCAATAATGCTGGCGTGATTCAATTCATCGCTTAAGACGTAGCACCAACTTTCGTCGCCGTTTGCTCGAATTTGCTTGCTGCACAATGCAGAAATGACGCCTACATTTGCCATGTAGCCAGTGCCGAAAGTGATGGCCGCTTCCTCGCCTTTAAAGTTTGCGATGGTCCGTTCCAGCTCTTCGTGGGGAGTCTTGTTGCCGGTGGTCAGGCGAGCTCCACCGCTTCCCGTACCCCACTGTAAAACAGCGCCAGCCGCAGCCTGCTTCAATTCAGGTTCGTTGCACAAGTCCAGATAGGAATTGGAAGCCAAAAGTAAGGTGTCGCGCCCTGCAATCTGAACGCGGCTGGCTTCGGCACTTTCCAACAGTCGCATAGTGCGATAGGTGCTGTTTGCCTTCGCTTCTTCTAATGTTGTTTTGATGAATGTGTCAAAAGTTTTCATGTTCGTTATCAAAATTAAAATTGTTTATTTGCGAAATTGAATATAGAGGGACGATGGATACATTTCGTATAGTCTCGTTGTCCTCGTAATCTTTATATTGAATTTTTCCAAAATTCTCCAGGGAACATCGGAACCCTTGGATTAATTTTTTTTCGCGCATCATAATCCAAAGACTTTTCATACCACCTTGAGTACCTGCTTTTACTTCGATGGGAACTTGTATCCCATGATGAGGTTCTACGTAATCAACTTCGGATTCGCTATTTTTTTGTTTGCGAACCCAATAGAAAAGTTCATGCCTTTGGTGTGGGGGCTTGTTTTGCAACAATTCAAGGCCTGCAATCATCTCGGCTAGGGCTCCTTTATTTACGAGATCTGCGGCAGTTGTTGTTAAAATTTGTTTGGTGATTTCGGTGTTATTCCCCAAGGACATATTCATTAATCGCAGCTGAATTCCTGGATCTAAAATAAGGACCTTCCGAATGCCGAGATCGGCTTCGCTTCCTAGAGGAAGACCATTACAGTCTGAATGGACTGCTTGAATGATTAGTCCTGCAAGCGACAATAATTCTAGTGCCTCGCGAACTTTCTCGGCCTTGTATCCGCCGCCAACTTTTGAGTAGGTGAATTTTTGTGTGATTTGAAGAGCAGCGCTTCTAAAGGTTGCCCTCAATAGTTGGGGATTGACTTTTTTTTTGTATTTTGAAAAGTCATCTTCGTAGGTTACGATGATGTCGTCTTGAACAGATTGGCATTGTAAATAATCGCCTGTAGAAATCCATTTGACAACAGATTCGGGCATCCCGCCTACCATCATATAGGTTCTGAAAATATCGATGAACTTATTGTGTATGTGAGGGGGTAATGGATTGCTTGGAGATGCTGAATTCCTTATTTCTAGCAGAGATGAGTGACCGCATGCTTCGGCAAATTCGTCAAAGGACATTGGTCTCATCATTAGCGAGTGTATTCTGCCCACGCCATAGGTTGGAATTTCTCTTAAGGCAAATTCAAGTAAAGATCCCGCTGCAATCACATGGAGTTGGGGAAATTCTTCGTAAAAGAACCTTAAAGACATGATTGCATCGAGGCAGTTTTGTATTTCGTCAAAGAAAATGAGTGTTTCTTGCGGAATGACAGGGATGCCTGTCATGGCGGAGATTTGTGCGGTGATTCTTTTTATATCTAGATTATGTTGAAATACTGTTTTGAATTCTGGATTGCGTTCAAAATTAATGCAGATGTAGTGTTTAAAAGATTTGCCTAGATGGTCAATGGTGCTCGACTTGCCAACTTGCCTTGCTCCGCGTAGCAAAAGAGGTTTATGGGCGCTGGCTTTAACCCATTCTTGCAGGACTGCATCAATTTGCCGTTTAAAGTACATTTCAACCTTTTTGAAGATAATTTCCAAGGAATAAATATACAAAAATTAGACAAAAACCAAACAAATAATTCGTGGAAAATAGACAAAAGACAAAGAAATGATTGCTTTTATGGAAAACTCACCCGAATTTGCGTACCCACGCCTACGATGGATTTGAAGTCAATGGTGGCGTTGTGTACTTCGGCTACGTGCTTAACGATGGCGAGGCCTAGGCCTGTTCCGCCTGTTTCGCGGGAATGGCTTTTGTCCACCCTAAAGAATCTTTCGAATACTCGATCCTTGTATTCTTCGGGGATGCCGATGCCGTTGTCTATGACGGAAATGGAATTGCCTACAACAATGACATCCACTTTCCCATTTTCGTTGGTGTAGCGGATGGCGTTATCTACCAGGTTGTAGATCATCTCGAAAATCAGTTTTTCGTTGCCTTTGATGGTGTGATTGCTGGATCTGTCAACTGTGCCGACTTCACCTTGCAATGAAAGTTGAATATTCTTTTTGTTGGCGTTTATGGTTAAAAGCCCCACGCAATCAGTTGCGGTACTCCATAGGTCTACATCTTCGTCTAGATTGACGGTCTGTTTGCTAGGTTTATCTAGTTTTGAAAGGGTCAGAATGTCATTGGTGATGTTGAGCATTCGCTGGGCTTCTTTGTGGATTTTCCCTGCGAAACGTGCGGTGTCTTCGGGCTTTGCGATGCCTGCTTCCAGCATTTCGGCGTAGCCTGAAATTGTGGTGAGGGGGGTCTTTAATTCATGGGCCGCGTTGGCGGTGAATTCGTCTTTTAGACGGGTGGTTTTCTGTTCTTCGTCGTGAAGCTTTTCGATGGTAATGGCCAGTTCGCGATTCTTGTTTCGAATGGTTTTTATGAAGGGAGCGATTTCTTTGTACAGGCTTTCGTCTTCAAGGATTTCAGCGTCATCCAGTTTCTCCGAAAGTTTCTTGATGGGGCGAACAAAGATTTTACCCAGCCCGATTGCAATGAGAATTGAAACTGCAATAATGACGGCAATGAGGCCTAATAAATAAGGTGTCGTGCGGGAAACCACTTGCTGGATGTTTGCCTGTTTCATACCCAGTCTTAGGATGTTTCCGTCCGTCAATTTTACAGCGTAGTAGTAAACGCTTGCGTCCAACGTGGTGGAGTGTCGCACCCCTTCGCCGGAGCCTTCCTTAAAGGCTGCGATGACTTCGGGGCGACTCATGTGATTGCCCATGTTTTCTGCCTGGCCATCGCTTTCAAAAAGAACGTCGCCCTCTTTTGAAATAAGGGTGATGCGCAGGGAATCAGAGGCGAATTGCTTCAACTGGATTTCGGAATTTTGATCGTAGGCGGCTTCAATCAGGTGGGAATCCTGACGCAGTGCGCTGTGCATTTCGCTCACTAGAGTTTCTTCGAAAACTTTGGTAGAAAAATAGACTGCAAAGATTGTGGCGAGAATGCCAACGTAGCAAAGGCTTAAACTGATTCGGGCCTGCATAATTATGCCTCCGCTTTGTACCCGATGTTACGAATGGTCTTGATGATGTCACCGCAGTTGCCCAGTTTTTGACGGAGAGTCTTGATGTGCATATCTACGGTGCGAGTTTCCAATGTGAAATCAACGCCCCATACTCGGGTCATAATTTCCTGACGGGTAAAAACGTTGCCGGGCTTTTGCATCAACAGCTTTAGCAATTCGTATTCTTTGAAGGTGAGCTCGCAAGGGTTGCCGTTGATGGTGACTATGTGGCGGTTATCGTCTAATAGAATTCCGCCTACTTGCAAGGTGTTTTCTGTGCCGGGCGCGGTGGCTCCCGTAGCCGTATTTGTCGCACGTCGCAATAATGCCTTTACGCGAGAAATGAATTCCAGAATCCCGAAGGGCTTTGTAAGGTAATCGTCTGCACCGGAATCAAGACCTTTCACCTTGTCCAGCTCCGTACCTTTTGCAGTAAGCATCATCACAGGAATCTGACTGGTGTAGGACTGGGACCGCAATCTTTTCAGAATACTTAAGCCGTCTTCGCCGGGGAGCATTATGTCTAAAATGAATAGATCCGGCTTTTCGTTGTCCGTAGCAGAACTGCGGAGGTGTTCGTCCATGGCCTTGCCGCAGTCAAAGGCCGCCACTTCGAAGCCGGCGTTCCGCAGGGCGTACGTTTCCATTTCGCGGATTTCAGAATCATCTTCAACTATATAAATCATAGATTCTACGCTAAAATTATAAAGTTCGGGAGCGCCTAACAAGAGCGAAATGATGCACTTTACGTGGATTTTACTTTAAAACGGGTTCCGCTTTTTCAGTCATGAACTTTCGGCTGGATTTTGCGAAGGATGCGACTGCGTCTAGCATGGCCTTGGATTCGTACAGGATGGTCATGTAGATGATGGTGGTGCGGACCCCGGCGGAATCTACTTTCGGATTTTCATTGAACATCTGACTTTTGCGCTCGTCCAAGATTTTCTTGCTGAGTTCCTTAAGTTTGGTGCGGATTTCATCGCAGCGTTCGTAATCATTCTTGCTTACTAATTGTGCGGAGTCGTTGATGGCGGATTCTACATCGTAGGCGAAGCGCATTAACATTTTGCGTTTGTCATTTTCCATGGGGGAGAAACTGTTGTCTACGTGGTCCTTGCAGGGGGAACAAATTTGTTGGAGGCTGAAGAGCATTTCGCCCATAAAGTCGTTGGCCTGGTAAAGGAAAAAGTTTTTGTTTACCATATCTTCTTTTGCAAGCAGTTCGGTGCAGAAAGAGCCGTGGCGACGGTTGCGCTCGATGTGCTTCTTTAGGATTTTGATTTGCTTGTTGGCGGAGCGGAGACCGCTTAAATCTTCCCTCAAGAAACTGAAGAGAACGTTCTTGTAACATTCGGCGGTCCAGCTTAGAACTTCGCTCCATTCGCTGCGGCTGTACTCCTGGATGAGAGGGTACTTTTTCGTGTCGGGGCTTGCGGTGAGAATTTTTTCAAAACGTTCTGCGGTCTTGTCGGCGGCTTTGTCCCGCTTTTTGAAGTTGGCGTAAACGAGATAGGTTACAACAATTGCGATTAAACTGAACTTCGCCACGAAACCGCCGAAGAAGAGACCTACTGCAACGATTCCGCTGATGGCGAATGCAATGAATGCGGTGGCGAACCAGCCGCCAATAACGGAGAGTACGCCGGTAATGCGGTAGACTGCGGATTCACGGCTCCAGGCGCGATCGGCGAGGCTTGTACCCATGGCCACCATGAAGGTGACGTATGTGGTGGAAAGAGGCAACTTCAAGGAAGTTCCCAAGGCAATCAAGGAACTGGCTAGCATCAAGTTGACGCTGGCTCGCAATAAATCGAAGGCTGCATCTTTTTCTTCCAACTGGATTGCTTGGGTGTTGAATCGCGCGTTCATTGACTTGGAGACTTTTGCGGGGATTAGGGTTGATAATGCTTTGCCGATGGTGTGGCTTCCGCGGATCATTGCTCTTGCCACAGGATTGGTGCCGAAGATTTCTTCGGATTGTCCCTGGGCAGCAAGGTTCACAGAGGTTTTAATAACGTTGTGAGATTTCTTCGAAAAGATTAAAGCCAGAACCATGATGACACCGGCTGTCAAAAGCAAATACCACTGGCCAGGTTCCGATTGCAACAAGGCTTCCATGGTGTAAGTGTCGGGAGTGCCGCCATCAGCCATCAAGTGTTGCAACGAGGAAAGTCCTGCCAAAGGAACGCCTACGAAATTTACAAGGTCATTCCCCGCAAATGCAAGTGCCAGAGAAAAGGTTCCAAAGCCGATAATGACTTTCAAGACGTTGACGCCCGCAGTGTGGAGAATGTGGCTTAGTACGAAGAATGCGGCGAACATCCCCGCCAGAAGAAGGCCTTCGTTGCTTGCGATAAACTGCTTGTAATCGGCGCCTACAAAACTCATGTTCTTTAGGCCCTTGATCAGGATGAAGTAGAGAATGGATGTGAGAGAAAATCCGCCGAAGATGCCGATGAAATATTTCAGGTTCTTTTTGTAACCGAAGGTGAAAATCAGTCGGGTCAGGTATTGCACAATAGTGCCTACTGTAAAGGCAATGGCAACGGAAACGAAGATGCCCATAATGACGGACAAAGCCTTGCTGGTGTTAATCAGGTTTCCTAAGGCAAGGGAATCGTCGCCCGCCACTTTGATGCAGGCTACTGCAACGGATGCTCCCAGCAATTCAAAGACCATGGAGACTGTGGTGGAAGTGGGCATTCCCAGTGAATTGAAAAAATCCAGGAGAATCACGTCCGTCAGCATTACCGCCACGAAGATGGTGGAAAGTTCCGCGAAAGTGTAGTACTGCGGCTGGAAAATTCCGTGGCGGGCGATGTCCATCATGCCATTGCTGAAGGTGGCTCCCATAAACACGCCCACTGCGGCGAAAATCAGAAGGGTCCTGAATTTGAAGGCCTTGCTTCCGATGGCGGAATTCATGAAGTTGACGGCGTCGTTGGATACGCCAAGGAAAAGATCAAAGATGGCCAGCGTCAACAGCAGTGCCACCAGAATGATGTAAAGCGAAATCATGCTATTACCTTTTTTGCGTTTGTGTTAATCTGCGGCTATAAGGTAAATAGCTTGAGGGGGAAGGCACAAGGCCTATATAATGGGCTTTGCAAAGGTTTTATTTTCGCTTTACATGGATTTTACATGGGCTTCTTAAAAGTCTTTAAATTAAATGGTCAAGAGCAATGGAATATAAACCGGTGTAATATTCCGATTCTACCATAGGCTGAATTTTGATGTCGGGAAGTTGGCTGCGATTAAGGCTTGTTTTTAAGACATTTATAATGTCTTCCTTGTTCACTTCATTAGATAGGCCGCCTGTGATAACGATGGCAGATGGATCTAGAAATATAGTGGTGGCAACGGCTAGCTGCCCTATGATTGGCTGTGCATATTCAATGTCGCTGAAGGCGACTCGCTGACTTTCTTTTTTGAAATTGAAGGGGAAGAAAGAAAGCTCTCCTGCAAGATTTGATGACCCGCGAAGAATGTTCCCGTCGACAACGAATCCTCCCGCGGGAGTTTGTCCCTTTGGAAAAAAGAGAATGGCAATGTTGTCTACGTTTGTATTCTCGTCGCTTTTGGAATAACCTAGCGCGATGGTGTTCATGTCGTTTTCGACTATCGTGGTGATTCCTGTTGCGGATTGTATTTTGTTAGAGACGTTGATTCCGATTAAATTTGAAAAATCGGAGAATTCCAAGACGCCGTTGTTGATGCACCCTTGGATTCCTAGTACGATGACTTTGATGAACTTTTCGGGAACGCATAGTTTTTTGATATAGTCAACCAGGGTGTCTATACTGAGACTCTTCTCTTGGATTACGCCGGTGTCTTTGATGTTTCCAGAAATGTCTCGGATTTGATATCGTAGATAGCAGAAATCGCTCTCCTTGTACATGTATGCGCAGAGGGCGTTGCCTGTATTTTCGCTAAAACGGTAACTCACGGCGGGGCGACCCCCGTTGGAAAGTCTTTGTGTTTCTTCGATAATGGTCCCTGATGCGGCGAGCTCGTTAAGGATCGCGCCGCAAGTGACGACGCTCAGTCCTGTAAGTTCAGCTACTTCTGGCTTGGTGGCGGATCCTTTCTCCAAAATGGCTCTTTTTACGCTGGCCACATTTATTTTCTTGATTTCTGTCGAAGAGTGAATTTCCTTAACCATTTATTTCCTTTAACGTCTATTCTTTCTCGTATAGCGAAAAATATGCCACTTTACAAAATGTGTTTGTTTTGGTGCGTTTTGACCAAAAACGATCTTTTTTGAAGAAAATAAGTGGGCAAAATCAGGAAAAACTGAAGATCTTGTTTACATAAAATGGAAAATAAAAAGGTGTTTTATAAAGTGCCTTTACAAAGCGTGAGGCTACCGAAATCTTATCTCTTTGATACGAAAGTGTAAAACTGGCGAAATCTGTAAAATAACGCCGTTTTTTGTTTTTTGGCACGGCATTTGCATTTATGGAAACGAAAAAAACAATTCACCTAAAGAGGTTTCCTATGAATATTTCCAAGTTCTTGATTGCAGGCGTTATGGCTTTGGCTGCAACCGTTTACGCTCAGAAGCCTGTTCTGAAGATTGCCTACAGCGATTGGCCGGGTTGGACCGCCTGGGAAATTGCCGAAAAGAAGGGCTTCTTTAAGAAGCACGATGTGGAAGTAAAGTTGGAATGGTTTGATTACGGTCCGTCTATGGATGCTTTCGCTGCCAAGAAGGTGGATGCTGTGGGTGTTGCTAACGGTGATGCCATGGTGCTGAACGCTACCGGCGCCCGTAACGTGACCATCCTGATCAACGACTACAGTAACGGTAACGATAAGATTGTCGGTGCCCCGGGAATCAATTCCATCAAGGATTTGAAGGGTAAGAAGGTTGGCGTTGAAATTGGCTGCCTTTCCCACGCTCTTTTGATTAACGCTCTGCAGAAGAATGGCTTGAAGCCTTCCGAAGTGACTCTGGTGAACATGCCCACCCATCAGGCTGTACAGACTCTGGAATCCGGTGAAGTTGCCGCTGTGGTGGCATGGGTTCCCCATTCTGTGAACGCTCTTGAAAAGGTGAAGGGTTCCAAGGAACTTTACACCAGCGCCAACGAACCGGGTATCATTTATGACTTGCTGGTTGTTTCTCAGGAATCCCTCATGAAGAACAAGGCTGAATGGGCCAAGGTGGTGGCCGCCTGGGATGACGTGGTGGCTTATTTGAAGGACCCTGCCAACAAGGATGAGGCTGTTAAGATTCTGGCTGCCCGCGTGGGTATTTCCGAAGCTCAGTATTCGAAGTTCATGGGCGGCACCAAGTTCTTGAGCCTCAGCGAATCTGTGAAGTATTTCAAGAAGGGCGAAGGTTACAATTCCATTTATGGTTCTTCCAAGATTGTAGACAAGTTCTTCGTAGATAACAAGGTGTATGACAAGAGTGTTGATGTGAATCGATTCATCATGCCTAAGTTCACCGAAGACGCTCTGAAGAAGTAATTCATTTGGCAAAAATCGCGGGGGTTGCGCCCCCGCAAAACCTTAATGTTGTGTGGATCAAATGACTAATCCTGTTGGAATTCAAAAGACTGTCGGAAAGAAATGGACTATGGTTTTGGCCATTCTTTCCTTTGTGATTCCCCTGGCTACCTGGAGCGTGATTAGCTATGTGCCTTTTGTGTATCACCCGCTGATGCGCGTGGTGGACGCTGGCGATAGCATGTTCTGTATGCCTGGTGATGAAATTGATCGTGCCAACTTCGCCGAAGAAAACAAGAACTTGGTTGAAGCTGGTGAAAAGCCCATGACCGGCGTTCGCGCCAACCCTGCTTACCTGCCGGCCCCTCACGAAGTGGCCAAGGCCTTGGTAACGGCTTTTACCACGGAACCCAAGCGCGATGGCGATGTATGGTTCTACCAGAGCATCCTCCATTCCGTAAAGATTGTGTTCCTGGCCTTCTTCCTTTCGAGCCTTGTGGGCGTGCCCATGGGCATGCTTTCTGGTGCCATTCCTTTCTTCGAAAAACTGACTGGGCCCTTCATTGAATTCTTCCGCTATTTCCCGGCTCCGGTTTTTGGCGCTTTGGCTGTTGCCATCCTTGGCATTAACGATGCTCCGAAAATCGCCATCATTATCATCGGTACTTTCTTCCAACAGGTGCCTATGATTGCGGCAACCACCCGTCGTGCCGATGGCGCCTTGATTGAAGCGGCTCGTACTTTGGGTTCTTCTCCCAAGCGTATTCTCTTCAAGGTAATTCTCCCTGAAATTGCTCCCAAGATGTACAAGGACATGCGAATCCTCTTGGGTTGGGCATGGACCTATTTGATTGTCGCTGAAGTGGTGGGAACAAGTTCCGGTATTACTTGGTTCATAAATCAGCAGGCCAAGTATCGTAATTTCGATAACGTCTATGCTGCCATTGTGATTCTTGGAATTATTGGTCTTGGCTGCGACCTGATTTTGGCATGGCTGGGCAAGAAGATCTTTGCCTGGGAAGATGGCCGAGTAGGCGTAGGTGCAAAGATTAAGAATGAAGTTTTTGGACCGAGAGAAAATGTTTTCTCCTTCCGTTTGACTGCAGAAGAAAAAGCTCTGAAGGAGAAGAACAATGGCCGACTCTAAGATTATTTCCCCTGCCGAAGATATTATTCTGGAAGCCCGCCACATTGTAAAGGACTTCGAGGAAACAAACGGCTCTGGTACTCATCGCGTTTTGGACGATGTTTCCTTTGGTGTGCGTCGTCGCGAATTCCTCTCTATTATTGGCCCTTCTGGTTGCGGTAAGTCTACTTTGATTCGCATTGCCGCAGGCCTTGAAACAGCAACCTCTGGCGAATTCTATCTGGACGGTAAGAAGGTAAAGGGTACCAGCGCCGAACGAGGCATGGTATTCCAGAAGTATACGCTTTTCCCCTGGATGTCTGTGAAGAAGAACGTAATGTTCGGCTTGGAATCCATTGGCTACGGCGGCGAAGCTGAAGAAATTGCCGAACAGTGGCTGCAGATTGTGGGTCTCGAAAAGTATGGCGAATACTTCCCAAAGCAGCTTTCTGGCGGTATGCAGCAGCGAGTTGCAATTGCCCGAGCTTTGGCCCCGCAGCCCCGCGTGCTCTTGATGGATGAACCTTTCGGTGCCCTTGATGCACAGACCCGCTCCCAGATGCAGAAGTACTTGCTGGAAGTGTGGAAGAACATTGATATCACCATTATCTTCGTAACTCATGATCTTGATGAAGCTGTTTTCCTGTCTGATAGAATCTTGACGCTGCAGGCAAACCCCGGCAAGGTGAAGGAAATGGTGGATGTTCATTCTGTTCCTCGTCCCCGTAATAAAGATAGCTTCTTGCTGCCTGAGTTTATCGAAAAGCGTAAGCACATTGAAAATCTGATTCACCCGCCCAAATTGGTGGAAGAACCCGAAGAAGAATTCAAAATCGTGAACATGATCGCCAAGAAGTAAATCGCGATCAAAACTGCGCAGGAGCGCAAAAAAGAAATTCAAAAAATGGAGTCCAAATATGTCTGAATCTAAAGTCTTACTTGAAAAAACAATTGCTGGTGGCTGGAACTATTCCCGTATTGTGAAGAAGGGCCAGAAGATTCGCCTGACCGATATTGAAGGCGGCGCCAATGCAAGCGTCATGTGCTATAATGCCAAGAATATGACCGAACGTTTTAATCTCGGTGATACTCTGAAAATCCAGCACATCTGCCGCATCGCCAAGAACTGCTGCCTCTATAGCGATATGGGCCGCATCCTTTTGAGCGTTGTAGAAGATACCGTTGGCTGGCACGATCCTCTGTGCGGCTGCACTCATGCAAATCTTATCAAGGAACGTTTTGGTGAACAGACTTACCAGGCTTCCCACAACGATTTCTTCCGTAATGGTTACGATTCCCTGCTGGTGGAAATCGGCAAGCATGGCCTGACCAAGCGTGACTTTACTGAACTTGTAAACTTCTTCAGCAAGGTGGTTGTAACTCCCGATGGCAAGATGACCTTCGTAGAGAACAACTCCAAGGTCGGTGACTATGTAGAGCTCCGTGCCGAAATGGATACCCTTGTTGTGATTGATACTGGTCTTCATCCTCTGAACCCCACTAAGGAATACCTGCGCAAGCCTGTTAAGGTTGAACTCTTGACTTGCGATGATTCTACTGCTGAAGATCCTTGCTTTACTTGGTGTCCGGAAAATGGCCGCGGTTTCATTAACACTGCAGACTATAACCTTTAATTTCTAGGAGGACTAAAAAATGTATACAAAATATCTCGAAAGCTCCCTGAAAGAAGAAGATGCTGTTTATGTTGAAGACGTGCCGGCTGGTGCTGGCTGGCTTCACCTGATCAAGAAAGGTCAGACTTTTAGAATCCTGGACCTGAAGGGCAACCAGGCCGTAGATACGCTTTTCATTAACGCAAACGATCCTTCTGAACGTTACAGCGTGCAGCAGACTGTTCAGCGTCAGGCTAACTGCCTGGTAGGCGTTGGTACCAAGCTTTATTCCAACGATGACAATCCTATGCTTACTGTTGTTGCCGATACTTGCGGCGACCATGATACTCTGGGATCTGCCTGCTCTTGCGAAAGTAATACTTGCCGCTATTCTCTGGACAAGCGTTATATGCACGCCTGCCGCGAATCCTTCCTGAAGGTCTTGCTTGAAACTCCGGATTTAGACAAGCGTGATCAGGTGAACAACTTGAACTTCTTTATGTACGTGCCTTTTGATGAACGGGGCAACCTGAACTTTGCCGATGGTATTTCTAGCCCGGGCAAGTATGTAGAAATGAAGGCTGAAATGGATGTATATGCTGTGGTGAGCAACTGCCCCCAGCTGAACAATCCCTGCAACGCCTACGATCCCACCCCCGTTCGCATGATTATCTGGGACGCATAAGAGGAACGAGGTCATTATGAATTCCAAACTTCTTGAAAGTTCCCGCAAGGTCGAAGATGCTGTCTTCGATGTTACGGTGAATGCAGGTGACGGCTATATGCTGCCCTTGAAGAAGGGGCAGATTCTACGCTTGATCGATGTTTGCGGAAACCAGTCCGGTGACGTGCAGATTTATAACCAGCGCGATAAAACCGAACGCTACAATGCCAACAATACCATAACCGCCCAGGCCAACACCATGATTGAGTTGGGTACGGTTATTCGCAGTAACCTGAACAATCCTATGTTGACGGTGATTGCAGATACTTGCGGTGAGCACGATACTCTTGGCAGTGGCTGTTCTGCAGAAGGGAACTGTGTGCGTTATACGGATAAGACCCGTTATATGCATAGCTGTCGCGACACTTTTGTGCGTACCTTGCAGAACTTTGGCATGAGTAAGCGAGATCAGACTTGCAACCTGAATTTCTTTACCAAGGTTATTCTGGATGACACTGGTCGCCTGGAATTTGCCGATGGTATTTCGGGGCCGGGCAAGTACATTGACATGCGTGCCGATATGGATGTGCTGTTCTTGCTGAGCGATTGCTCCCAGCTGAATAACCCTTGTAATGACTATAACCCCACTCCCATTCGTATGGTGGTGTGGGACGCATAAGAGGGACTGATGAGCGAACTTGTTTATCGTGGCTTTACCCAGGCGGAACTGGATGCTGGTTACGACAACTCCAATGCGGTTGCCGATAGCGCATTGCTGTTGAAAGCTTTTGACAATCGTAGCGATATGATTGCAAAAGAATTCGTTGAATTCATGCATCTAACCTATGGGAACGGGACTCGAAACAGGTTCGACTATTTTAGCTGCGGTAATCGTAAGGCTCCGCTGTTCTTGTTCATTCATGGTGGCTATTGGCAGATGCGCTGCAAGGATACTTTCCGTTTCCTTGCGAGGGGTCCGCTGGCCAATGGCTTTAATGTGGCCAATGTTGGCTATACCTTGGCTCCCGAAATGTCTTTGACGGGAATCATTTACGAAATTCGGTTGGCCATAAAGGTATTGCGCAGCCGTGCCGATGAATTGGGTTTTGATGCTAATCGCATTTATGTTTCGGGCTGGTCTGCTGGGGGCCACCTTTGCGTTTCTGTTCTTGATGAAACAGGGGTGCAGGGCGCATTGGCCATTAGCGGCATCTACGATCTGGAACCGATTTCCAAAAGCTACCTGAATGAAAAATTGAAATTGACTTCCGACGAGGTGATTCGCCTGAGCCCTGCTCGCGTGCCGCTGGTGAGGAAGCCTGTTGTCATTGTTTCGGGAAGTGATGAACTTCCGGAACTGCGTCGACAGAGTCTTGAATTTGCAACTCTCAGAGCTGCAGAACGTGTACCGGGAACTTATTCCCTGCTAGAGGGCCATAATCATTTTTCGATTCTTACCGAATTGGAAAAAACTAATGGCGCTCTTTCCCGGATGCTTTGCATGATGGCGGGGAAGTAATTGTTGTGTGGAAATTCCGCGGCGTTCGAGTGAATGCAAGGCGGGTTCCGAATTAGGACGCGAAAAATCGCGTGACTGAAAAAGGAACAAGAAATGTTTAAGAAAGTACTGATTGCGAACCGTGGCGAAATTGCTTGCCGTGTCATTCGTTCTCTAAAAGAAATGGGCGTAAAGTCCGTGGCGGTCTATTCCGATCCCGACGAAACTGCTGCCCATGTTTTGATGGCTGATGAAGCGGTCCGTGTTGGCCCTGCCGCCGCCAAGGATAGCTACCTGAATGTGGACGCCATCCTAGCTGCCATTAAGCAGACCGGTGCCGAAGCCGTTCACCCGGGTTATGGTTTCTTAAGTGAAAATGCAGAATTTGCAAAAATCTTGGAAGAAAATGGCGTTGCCTTTATTGGCCCCACTCCCAAGCAGTTGATTGAATTTGGTTTAAAGCACCGCAGTAAGGAACTGGCCGAAGAATTTGGTGTTCCCCTGGTTCCTGGTACCGGCCTTTTGAATAGCGTTGATGAAGCTGCAGAAGGTGCTGGAAAGATTGGCTACCCCGTCATGCTCAAGAGCACTGCAGGCGGTGGCGGCATTGGTATGGCTATTTGCCACAGCGAAACTGAACTCCGCGAAAGCTATGATCGTATTAAGCGTCTTAGCGAAAACAACTTCAAGAACGCAGGACTCTTTGTAGAAAAGTATGTGGAACGTGGCCGCCACGTAGAAGTCCAGGTTTTCGGTGATGGTGAAGGTAATGCCGTTGTTCTCGGTGAACGCGATTGCTCCGTGCAGCGCCGTAACCAGAAGGTTGTTGAAGAAACTCCGGCTCCTTGCCTTCCGCAGGCTACTCGTGAAGCCCTCCATGCTTCTGCCCTCCGCCTGGTACAGGGTGTTCAGTACCGCTCTGCAGGTACCGTTGAATTTATTTACGATGCCAAGGATGACAAGTTCTACTTCCTGGAAGTGAATACCCGTTTGCAGGTGGAACATGGCGTCACCGAAACGGTGTTCGGTGTGGATCTGGTGCGCTGGATGATCGAACAGGCCGCAGGGAGACGCCCCTTCGAAATCGGTGCCCAGTTTACCCCCAAGGGCCATGCCATGGAATTTCGCGTATACGCCGAAGATCCGGGCAAGAACTATCGCCCCTCCAGTGGCCTGTTGACCGAAGTTTCCTTCCCCGAAGGCATTCGCGTAGACACCTGGGTTTCTCGCGGTACCGAAGTCAGTGCCTTCTACGATCCTCTGTTGGCAAAGGTGATTGTGGCCGGCGACGATCGCGACGACAACATTGCCAAGGCTCGCAAGGTTTTGGAACAGGTCAAGCTCTGTGGTTTTGAAACCAACATCAAGCTTTTGCAGGATGTCCTTGAAATGGAAGACTTTATTAACGGTAAGGTCTCTACCTGGATCCTGAACGATTACAAGTACGAAAACAAGATTTTTGAAGTGCTGGCTCCGGGCCTCCAGACAACCATCCAGGATTATCCGGGTCGTTTGAATCTGTGGGATGTAGGTATTCCTCCTAGCGGTCCTATGGATAACTACAGTTTCCGCCTTGCCAACAAGATTGTGGGTAACGCCGATGACGCCGCCGGTATCGAAATGACTCTTTCCGGCTGCTCCCTTGCCTTCCATACCGATACGGTGATTGCATGGGTGGGCGGTGATTTCCCTGCAAAGCTGAACGGTGCTGCATGCTCCAAGAACACTCCTGTTGAAGTTCACGATGGTGATGTGCTGAAGTTCGGTATTACCAAGATGGGTCAGCGTGCTTACCTGGCTATTCGCGGTGGTATTGACGTTCCCGATTATCTGGGAAGCAAGTCTACCTTTACCCTGGGCGGTTTCGGTGGACACGGCGGTCGCGCTTTGGCTGCTGGCGATATCCTCCACATTGGTAACGCCATTGCTACAGAACCTGTGGTTCCTGCAGAAGCCGCTCTTCCGCAGATTTCTACCCAGTGGGAAATTGGCGTGATGTACGGCCCTCATGGTGCTCCTGACTATTTGACTCAGGAAGACATTGATGAATTCTTTGCCGCTAATTGGGAAGTTCATTACAACTCTTCTAGAACTGGCATTCGTTTGATTGGACCTCAGCCCAAGTGGGCTCGCCCCGATGGCGGTGAAGCAGGCCTTCATCCTTCCAACCTTCACGATAACGCCTACGCCATTGGTACCGTAGACTTTACTGGCGACATGCCCATTATTTTGGGCGTAGATGGCCCCAGCCTGGGTGGCTTTGCTTGCCCTGTTACCATCGTTTCTTCTGAACTTTGGAAGATGGGTCAGCTCCGCAGTGGTGACCGCGTCAAGTTCGTTCCCCTCACTGCCGAAAGCGCCGAAGAAATTCGCTTGGCTCGTGAAGCAAACCTTGCAAATGTCGCTGCTGCTTCCGCTGCAATTCCTGCTTTGGTTGCCGCTCCTGTGGTCACTCCCATTATTGCCGAATTCCACAAGGATAGCGCCGATGAAATGGATCACATCGTTGTCCGCGCCGATGGTGACAACTATGTGCTGGTTGAATTTGGCCCTGCCATTATTGACCTTCGCCTCCGCTTTACCGCTCACGCCTGGATGCTGGCTGTTAAGGAACAGATGGCCGACCTGGTCATTGACGTTACCCCGGGTATTCGCTCTATCCAGATCCATTACGATATTGCAAAAATCCGTCAGGGTGAAATGCTTGCAAAGCTTGCTGACCTTGCCGAACACCTGAAGAAGAACAAGGTCACCAAGGTTCCCACCCGTACAGTTTACCTGCCCCTTTCTTGGGACGACCCCCAGACTCGCGTGGCTATCGAAAAGTACGTGACCACCGTTCGCCCCGGTGCACCTTGGTGCTGCCCCAACAACATCGAATTCATCCGCCGCGTTAACGGCCTGGATTCCATTGCCGATGTGAAGAACATTGTCATGAACGCCGATTACTTGGTCATGGGCCTGGGCGACGTTTATCTGGGCGCTCCTGTGGCTACTCCGCTGGATCCTCGCCATCGTCTGGTGACCACCAAGTACAACCCGGCTCGTACCTGGACTCCCGAAAACGCTGTGGGTATTGGCGGCGCATACATGTGCGTCTATGGCATGGAAGGTCCCGGCGGCTATCAGTTCGTTGGCCGTACCGTCCAGATGTGGAATCGTTTCAAAAAGACAAGCGACTTCACCTTGCCTTACCTGCTCCGCTTCTTTGACGTGGTCAAGTACTACGAAGTGGGTGCCGATGAACTTCTGCAGATGCGCAAGGATTTCATCGCTGGCAAGTTCCACGTAAAGATCGTGGAAAGTTCCTTCGACATTACCGAATACGAAAAGTTCCTGGCAGATAACGCAACGACCATCGATGCCTTTGAAACCAAGCGCAAGAACGCCTTCGAAGAAGAAAAGCAGCGTTGGATTGCAAATGGTCAGTTCACTTTCGAAAGCCATAGCGCTGACGCAGCCCCCGCTGCAGAGGTGACCTTGGCCGACGGCGAAGAAGGTGTGTACAGTCCTGTGGCTGGTTCCCTCTGGAAGCTAGTTGTTTCTGAAGTGGGCGCCAAGTTCAAGGCTGGCGATACCCTGGCTATTTTGGAAAGTATGAAGACCGAAATCCCGGTGGTTGCCGACGAAGACGGTGTCGTTACTCAGGTCTTTGGAAAGCAAGGTGGCGAAATCCGCTCCGGTCAATGCCTCTTTGCCGTAAAGCCCATGTAATTACCGCGCGGTCTCCCGCGCATTAGAACTCCACATAACAAGATGCCCGTCTCGATGGAATTCGAGGCGGGTTTTCTGTTCTGCCGAAACATCAAAAAAACTGCTCCGAAGAGGAACAGTTTTTTGTTGTGTGGTTTGTACTATTAGATTTTATTTGTGGATGTACTTACGCCAATCTCCGAATTCCGAAATGTCGACAGCGGCACCGCCAAAGGCCATGACCGAGATGGTGCCGTCGCCAATGAATCCGGGGACCACGCGACCGTCGGAAAGCTTGATCTTGCCGATTCCCAGGGGGGCAGGAATAGCGGCGGCGAACTTGCCGAATTCCTCGGGGGTGAGGGCGTAAAGTTCTACGTAGAAACTGCTGTTGCCTGCGATCATGGCTGGCTTTTGAATGTTGCCGTCCTTGAAGGCGTACATCTTGTATTCCGGGGCGGTTTCGGTGGCACCCAAGAAGTCGGCGGTTTGCAATTGATAGTGTAGGGGTTCGCCCTTCAGGTGGGCTCCGCAAACTGCCAGGGGAATCTTTTCGCTAAGGAAGGGGGTGACCTTTTCGGCCACATCCAAAAGCTTGAAGTCGTCAAAGGCATGGCCTACGATGGTAACGCCAAAGGGCAACTGGATGGAACCTGTGTCGGTGCTGGAGTCCTTGCAGGTGGCCATGCCGGCGGGGATGGCCAGGGCGGAATAATCCAGCAGGTTCATGTAGTTGGTGTAATAGCCCAGGTTGCTGTTCAGCTTGATGGGGTCGGCGTTTACTTCTGCGGTCTTGTAGATGGTGCCTGCGGTGGGGGTGAGCAAAACGTCCACCTTTGAAAATTCAAGGTCGGCAATTTTCTTCTTGGCTTGCAGGGCGTGGAATCCGGCGAAAACTTCGGAGGGGTGGGGTGTTGTTTTGGGGCTAATGATTTCCTTGGTGACGGGGAAGATTTCGTCGGGATGTTCTTCGATGAACTTGCCCACTGCATCGTAACGTTCAAAAACCCAGGGGCCTTCGTAAAGCAGGCGCGCTGCTTCTAGGAATGGAGTAAAGTGGATGGTGACCTTGGTGCCGCCTGCTTTTTCAAAAGCTTCCACGGCGCGGTAGAAGGCGGCCTTGTAACCCTCGTTTCCAAAGAAGTTCAGCTCGCTTTCTTCGGGGACACCGAAGGTCCAGTTTTCGGGGAGGCGGGCTGCGGAGCCTGCGCTGTCCGAAGCAGAGTTCCACGGAGCTTCGCGGGAGTAGGCGTCTTCGGAATCTTCGGCACCGGCGATGTTCAAGACGTAGCGGGCGTCGCTATTGTCCAATGCAAAAATGCTAACGCAGTCTAGGCTACGGCAGGCGGGAATCACTCCGCTGGTGCTAAGCAAACCGCGGGTAGGCTTCACGCCTACAAGCTTGTTGAAGGCGGCGGGGACGCGGCCGGATCCTGCCGTATCTGTGCCCAGCGAAAAACTGCAAAGCCCATAAGCCAAGGCGGCTGCAGAACCGCTGCTGCTTCCCCCAGAAACATATTCCGGGGCGTAGCGGTTAGGGATGCTTCCGTAAGGGGAGCGCACGCCCACCAGGCCGGTGGCGAACTGGTCCATGTTGGTTTTGCCCATGGGAATGGCGCCAGCTTCAATGAGGCGCTCTACCACGAAGGCGGATTTCTTGGGCATGTAGGCGTAGGCGGGGCAGGCGGAAGTGCTTTCCATACCTTCGCAGTCAATGTTGTCCTTGATGGCGAATGGAATGCCGAATAGGGGCTTGTCTGCGGGAATCTTGAAACCTGCGGCGCTCCTTGCGCGGTCGGCAACGTCTTCCAAAGCGGTCAAATATTTTTCCAGTTGTTCCTTGCTGGTCTTTGCAATCCAGATTTCCTTGGGAGCCTTTTCGATGGCATCGCGGAGGTTTTGTACAACTTCACGGGGAGTGATTTCGCCCTTTTCATAAGCAGAGCGGAGGCTTGAAATTCTAAGATCAAGTTGTGCCATAGCGGACTCCTTGCAGGGTGCGGCCGGCTGCAGTCTTCCTGGCGTCTCGACTCGAATTAAACTTTGTAAAGTACTTTTATAAAGTAGCACTGTGAATCTTTTTTGGCAATAGAAAACTGCATGTTTTTTTAGAAAACTGCAGAAATGCAATGCATAAAATGTAAAGGGTTACATATAGTGAAAAACTTGCGTAAAAAGTTTTGGAATGGATTACAAAATGATTTTTCTACCTTTGATAAGGTTGTTGACAAAGTCATCAATTTTGGGATTTAGAAAAATGGAAATTGCAATTCTTTTAACATTCTGCATTGCACTTTTTGCGTCGCTGTTTGCGGGCGTGCCTTTGCTGTATGCGTTGCTGTTTGGATTGCTGCTTTTTGCTGGTTATGGCGTGCGATTCCGCGGCTGTGGCGAAACTTTGAAAATGTGTTGGAACGGCATCAAGACGACCCGCGGCATTCTGCTGTTGTTTGTTCTGCTGGGGCTCTTGACCTCCATGTGGCGAGCTGCAGGTACTATTCCCGTAATCGTGAGTTATGCGGTAGAACTGATTCATCCGTCAAGCTTTATTCTGTTGACCTTCGTGCTGAATTCCGCCATGTCCCTCTTGACGGGAACGGCTCTGGGGACTGCGGCAACCATGGGTGTTATTTGTGCTACTATCGGGCGTTCCATCGGGATGGATAGCACTGCGGATTCTGCGTGGATTGGTGGCGCGGTTCTGGCGGGCGTATACTTCGGTAACAGAATTTCGCCCATCTCTTCTATGGCGCTCTTGACGGCGGGCATAACCAAGACGGATATCTATCAGAACATTCGCGGCATGGTGCGTACGACATGGTTGCCTTTCCTGCTGAGCTGTGTAGTTTATTTTGTGGCGGGAATGAAAGGTGGTGCTGCCTCTGCTGCGAATGCTGTTGCTGTCCCAAATGTGGCTGAACTTTTTGCCAAGGATTTTTCTCTTTCTCTCTGGACCTTGATTCCTGCGGGGGTAATTATTGCCCTTTCCATTGCTCGTGTACGAACCAGTCTGGTTCTTTTGTGGAGTTCTATTTCCGCATTTATCCTAGCGCTTGTAATTGAAAACCAAGGTGTAATGGAACTGCTGAAGGCATTAGTGTTCGGCTATAAAACCTCCGTGCCGGAAATTGCGAAAATGGTGAACGGCGGCGGTTTGCTTTCCATGGTGAACGTGTTTTTGATCGTGGTCATCGCGGGCTGTTACGGCGGCATTTTCAAGGGTACGCCTTTGCTGAATCCGTTGAAGTCGAAAATCGAAAAGCTGTCCCAAAAGACTAATCCTTTCGTTGCTACTTTGGCTTGTGCCTGCATTACTTCTTGCGTAGTTTGCAATCAGACTCTTACCATCATTTTGACCAATCAGATGAGCGAAAATCTGGGGGCGAAAAATCAGGCTTTGAACCTTTACGATACTGCTGTAACGGTAATCGCATTGGTTCCCTGGTCTGTGGCTACCGTGATTGTACTGAATGCTGTGCAGGCTCCCAACAGTGCCGTACTTTGCGCCTGCTTCCTGTATCTGGTGCCTGTTTGTAGGGTAATTTTTAATCGCCAATCAAAATAAAATCTATGTCCAAGTTTTCGGAATATATCGGTAGTCAGTTTGGAAATCCTCGCGGGTTTGTGGGGCGGATTTGCACGATCATTATGAATGTGATTAACCAAGCCATGTACAAGAACGTGGTGGCTCTGGTGAAAGTGAATGCTGAGGACAATATTCTTGATGTTGGCTTTGGTAACGGTTATTTGTTGCAGCGTCTTTATCGCAAGCAGAAATGCCATATGTATGGCATTGACATTTCCGAAGATATGGTTGCAGCGGCGACAGCGCGAAATGCCTGTGCTGCAGGCGATGGCAATCTTTACTTGCAAGAGGGGGATTGCTGCGACTTGACTTTTGAAGACAACTTTTTCTCCGCCGTCACCTCCATCAATACGATTTATTTTTGGAACGATACAGTATGGGGCTTAAGCGAAATTCGTCGAGTGCTGAAGCCTGGTGCCACTTTCTATAACGTGGTTTATTCCAAGGAATGGCTGGACAAACTTTCCTATACTAAAAAGGGCTTTAAGAAGTTTGAACCCGAGGACTTGATAGCGCTGGGAAATAAAGCTGGCTTTGAGGATATAACCGTAAAGGAAATCGTCGAAGGCAGAAGCTTTGTGGTGATGTATAGGAAATAAGAAACGGCAGGGAAGTGCATTACCAAATCCCTGCCGTGGGCCTCGTGGACCCTAGGGGAAGACTGCCGAAAAGTCCGCCCCTATGTTGCTGTGTGGATCAGCAGATTAATGAATTCCGCTTGGAGCTAGCAGAAGAAATCCTTCCAGATTTGATTACCCAGCTCGTTCAGGCGTGTCTGAATTTTTTCGATACGTTCGTGAAGACCATCATTGATGATTTCGTCAATGGTGGTGAATGCCACATCGGAACGGAGCTTGCCCAACATACGGATGGATTCTGCATTGCTCTTTACGGGGAATGCAATATTCTTGAGAACTTGTTCCGCCTTTTCCAAACAGTAACGAAGGGAACGGGGGAAGTCTTCCGTAAGGAGGAGAAATTCCGCAACGTTATGGGGTGTTACGTTGGAATTGCGGCGGTGGAACATTTCGTATGCGCCCACGCTCTTAAGAACCGCGTTCCACTGCACCGTATCCATGGCCATGCCCACCATGCTCACATCCGGAAGGAGGATGTAGTACTTCACATCCAGAATTCGGGAAGTCTGGTCGGCTCGTTCCAGCAGCGTGCCTAGATGGGTAAAATTCCAGGCAACGTCATGATTCATGGTGCCCTGAATGATACCTGCGGTAAGCTGGCTGAATTCCTTCACGCTTCTGTAGAACGTGTGGGGAGATGCCAATACCTGCTGGGGCATATCAGGTTCGTTCAGTTTTAGGTAAAACTGGTTGATGGCTAGCCACAATTCGGAGGAAATTCTCTCGCGAACGCAGCGGGCGTTTTCGCGGGCGGCAGCCACACAAGAGATGATGCTGCTGGGATTTTCCTTGTCGAAGGTGAGGAACATCAAGGCGTTCTCGATAGAAACGTGAGCGTACTTCTTGAAGAATTCATCGGCGTTGCCGGCGGTCTGGATTACCGGTTCCCAGGGACGTTCTTCGCCAGGCAAGTCCAGCTGAAGCTGAAGATTCACGTCAATGCCGCGGGCGACATTTTCTGCACGTTCAATATAGCGGGCAAGCCAATAAATGGAATTTGCAACTCTACTTAACATGATTCTCTCCTATTGTTGCTGTTGTTGTTGTTCCATCCATTGTCTGGCCTGGCCGAGTTCTGGAGCCTTCTCGTTTTCAGCGATGACCCAAGTATCCTTACAGCCACCGCCCTGAGAGCTGTTCACCACGATGGATCCCTTGCGAAGAGCTACGCGGGTGAGGCCACCGGGAAGGATGTAGGTCTCCTTACCCTGTACAATATACGGGCGTAAATCTACGTGACGACCTTCAAAACCGCCATCCACAATGCAGGGCACACGGCTCAGGGAAATCATGGGCTGAGCGATGTAGTTACGGGGGTTTGCAATAATCTTCTGCTTGAAGGCTTCACATTCTTCCTTGGTTGACTTGGGGCCAACCAGCATGCCGTAGCCACCGGATTCGCTGGCTGCCTTCACCACCATGTTTTCAATATGGTCGATGACGTGCTGCATGTGCTTGGGGTTTTCGCAAACGAAGGTGGGTACATTAGGAATGATGGCTTCTTCGCCCAGGTAGTACTTGATGATCTGAGGAACGAAAGTGTAGATAGCCTTGTCGTCGGCCACACCGCAGCCAGGGGCGTTGGCGAGAGCCACGTTTCCAGCCTTGTAGGCTTCGATCAAACCGGGTACACCCAAGCAAGAATCCGGGCGGAACACCTGAGGATCCAGGAATTCATCATCCACGCGACGGTAGATTACGTGAACCTGCTTGAGGCCGCGGGTAGTACGTGCAAAGACCTTCTTGTCTTGCACTACCAAGTCGTCGCCGGTGACCAAGTCTACGCCCATCTGCTGTGCCAGATAGGAATGTTCGTAGTAGGCGGAGTTGTAGATGCCCGGAGTAAGCACCACCACTCTGGGATTTTCGACGCCTTCTGCCAAGTATTCCAGAGCCTTGCGGAGACGAGTGCAGTACTCATCCACCGGGCGGATGGAGCAGTGGCTGAAAACCTGAGGGAAGGTGCGCTTTAAAATCTGGCGGTTCTGCAGCACGTAGGAAATACCACTGGGACAACGCATGTTGTCTTCCAGCACATAGAAGGTGCCGTCGGTATCGCGTACAAGATCGGTACCGGTAATGTGTGCCCAGATTCCCTTGGGCGGCACAAAGCCTTCCATCTGGGGGCGGTAAGCGGTGCAGGTGTTGATGAGACTTTCAGGAACAACCTTGTCCCGTAAAATCTTGCGGTCGTTGTAGATGTCTGTCAAGAAGCAGTTCAATGCTTCGGTACGCTGCTTGAGGCCTGCTTCCAGATGCTTCCAGTCGGCGGCACTGACGATACGGGGAATGACATCGAAGGGGATAATCTTGTCCTTACCTTCCTTGTTTCCATAGACGGCGAAGGTGATGCCATTGTCGTAGAAAGCGGATTCTGCAACCGTCTGGCGACGCTGCAATTCACCTTCGGGAAGTTCGTTGATTCTGGTAATCAACGGCTCTGCCGCCGGGCGGGGAGTCCCATCAGGAAGGCAAAGCTCGTCGTAGAAGCCTTCGGTATTGTAGTTTCCAAATTTCATGTTCTGTTTTTCCTTGTGTGTTTTTCCGTACTATGTCATCCTCGCGAAGGCGAGGATCTAGCGTTGTTTGTTTTGTTCTTTCTATTCAGCCTTTGTTTTTAATTCTTTTTAGATTCTTCGACTTCATCGCTTCGCGATTCCGCTCAGAATGACTCTTGATAAGAATGTTGTGACTCAACTAACCTTCATTCATTATTCATTGTTAATTGTTCATCGTTCATTTCAAATCAACGTTCACGCCCACTTTCAGCGTGTGGTCGCCGCCGCCGGTAATGACTCCCTTCAGGGGGCTTACATCACCAAAGTCTCTTCCCCAGGCAAGGATGATGTGTTCCTCGCCGCCCAGCACGTTGTTGGTGGGATCCAGTTCCACCCAACCGTAGCCGGGAATGTAGGTGCTTGCCCAAGCATGCGTGGCATCGGCACCCACCAGCTTTGGCTGACCTTCAGGCGGATGAGTCCGCAGGTATCCACTGACGTAGCGGCAAGGCAATTTCAGAGACCTTAAGCAACCAATCATCAAGTGTGCGAAATCCTGGCAGACGCCTTTGCGGCCTCGAAGAATTTCTTGAGGCTGGGCTCCAATCCTGGTGGCGCCGGGAGTGTACTTGCAATCCGTATAGACGCGAGTCATCAATTCCTTGGCGGCATCAAAAATGGGGCGGCCCGGTTCAAAACTTTCCAGCGCATAGTTCCTGACAGATTCGTCATAACCTGCGAAGGGGGAGGCGTAGGCGTACATGGAGGCGTCCAATGTTTCGGCATCGTTGGGACGTTCCAGAAGTTTTGCCACTTCTTCCCAGGGCATTGTTGCTCCTTCCTTGGGAGGTTCCTCTCCGCGGACATCAACAATACCGGTAGTCTTGAATCTAAAGTGTGTATGTTCCTGTTCAATACTAAAGGCTAGGACGCGGTTTCCGAAAATGTCCAGTCGTTCCTGCTTTACAGTTGGATTGGGTTCCACTTCGATGGTGTGGCTAATCCAGTTCTGTCGACCGACAATTCGCGGAAGCATGTGAGCCAAGTGGTTACTATAGAGAACAGGCTCGCAATAATCATAAACAGTTTCGTGATCGATCTGATAGATAGGCATTTTTAAACCTCCGACACTTCGGTAGTGGTGGCGTGGAAAATGCCTGCGCGGGGGGCGTGGCTCAGATAGAGTCTGCTGATGATTTCACCGACTCGTTCAATGGCTTCAAGTTGTTCGTCTACTAGCTTTGTTAAGTTCTCCCTGTTGTAGCCTACAGTTTCAGCAAGCTTTTCCATGTTGGCCAGGCGCAGGTCCGTGAGTATTCGCATAAGTTCACGGTCCAGCGGCGAGAAGGTGGCTTCACCTTGATCGTTTCCCGGCAGGTGGGCTGTAGCTTCACGGAGCTTTGCCACCTGATAGGCAACGCTTCGCGGGTTGGATTCGTCGGACAGAAGCAAATCCAAAACCGGCACTACCTGCAGGCGGCCGCCATAGCGACGGTGGTAAGTCATGAGGCCGTCACCAATTTCAAGCACTGCCTGCAGCAAACGTAGGTTCGTCGTTTCATCGGCGGGGGCCGTAGACAGCAGGTTTTTAATCAGCTGCAAGGTGCGAGTGGCGCACTCGATCTGTCGACCAAGTTCTAGAAAGCGCCACTCATGGCCGCGAGTCATGGAGTCCGCAGCGAGGCCGGCCACAGCAGCGCTATCTGATAAGACTGCCTTTAAGTAAGGCAAAAGCGCTGCGGCACCTGCCCCCGCCGGCATTTCTGCAACGCCGAACCCGTTCAGGTACAACCACAAGTCTTCGGAAATGCGATCTCGAATCTGCACTGCGAGATCGTGAATTTCCGCTAATGCACATTGCATTCCGTTCTTGTTGTCCTTTCTTAGGACGAAGTAACGTAATGCGTTTTCCGGATCCTGGGCCATGCGGGCCAGAGATTCGTCAGAAAGTCCAGCCTTCAAGATCCAAGGCAATTCCGGCATTTCCGTCCAGGATTCATCAGACAGTCGTACTGCGATTCCTCTTGCAATACGAGCCATCATGTTGGAAGCGGACAGGTCCCGGCCGAGGCGGAACAAGTTCTCAGCAGCGCGGCTGGGCAAATCACCGCCCGCTCGAGAAGGTGTTATAGCCTGGTCGGCCGGGGCCAGGAGAGAGAAGTGGGCAACAGGTCTTTCAGAAAGCACCCAGATGTCCTTTTCTCCAACATCGCTTTCAAGGATGTGGGCCTTTGAAATACTTGCTGCGGCACTTTGTGCCAAGTTCTTATCGATGAACTGGAAAATTCCCAGTCCACCAGGCATCACCGAGGTTTCCTTCGCGGTGTTCACGGCGAACAGACGCATCAGTGAAATTGCCGGTTCAAAATCTGCGGCGCCATTGCTGCTGGAGCCTCCGCGATAGGCGGAAACGGTTGCCACTTCCACAGACTTTTCCGCAACCCATTGTTCAGGGCTGTTTTCGATGGTCTGTAGCAAGGCCAGCTGAGCCGTGGTAGTCATGGAAGCATATGCCTTGACTTCCTGTTCCTTCAAACTACCCGCGTCCCTGAAGGCCTTCTTAAAAATCCACTTTTCAGGCTCTGCCAAAACTCGTTCTGCTTCAGCTGCGTTGCCCATCCAGATGGTTTCCACATCGGGCAGGAGCAATTCTTCGCCAAGAAGCTCGCGACAAATTTCCGGCAGGAACGGCTTGAACATAGGCGTCTCCAGGACGCCTGTGCCCAGGAAGTTTCCGATGGCTACGTTTCCTGCTCGCACCGTGCTGATGAGGCCTACTGCCCCTTCTCCGCTATCGATGCGAAGTTCCAGCGGGTCGCACATGCCGTCTTCCACCCGACGGAAGATGGTTC
This sequence comes from Fibrobacter sp. UWEL, assembly GCF_900142535.1. Taxonomy (NCBI): domain Bacteria; kingdom Pseudomonadati; phylum Fibrobacterota; class Fibrobacteria; order Fibrobacterales; family Fibrobacteraceae; genus Fibrobacter; species Fibrobacter sp. UWEL. Next base: position 88,913 of record NZ_FRBE01000007.1, on the reverse strand, counting down.
CAATCTTCTTCAGACCCATGAGAGTCTTCATGTAGACCTGCAGATTACGCACTGCCAGGTCGTCGTTTTCTACCAACGGGATCCCTAGGTAGCGGGCCAACATGGCGTCTTCGCCTCGACGGGGATTTTCAGGTCCCGGGGCCAGCAAGACGACCTTTCCGCTGTCGCCATGAGCGCCCTTGGCGTTAATATCCTCATGCATGGCGTTAAGGCCATCCAGCAACTTCTTGAAGAACCCTGCCAGGCGTTCCGTACGCATACTGCGGAAAAGTTCCGGGAATGCGCGGCTGACCCCAATGCGGTTTTCCAAGGCGCGGCCTAAACCTTCCGGTACTTGCAAGTGGTCTGCGATGGCTACAAAGGAGCCGTCTTCCAGCCGGGCCACATCCGTAGAGGATAAATTCACGAATATGCCGCCTGCAGGTTTTACCTTCCAGGCCACTTGCATGAAGTCCGGGTTCGCGAACAAAAGGGCGGCGGGCAACTTGCCCTCTTTCCACAGCTTTTGATCGCCATAAATGTCTTCTGCCAAGGCGTTGAAAAGCCTTGCCCTCTGAGCCACTCCTGCTTCCAGGCGGCTCCAGTCCTCAGGCGAAATTACCAGGGGGATGGGGTCCGTGCCCTTGTGGCAGCTGCTGGAACTGGACGAAAGATCGTTCTCGTCCAGAACATTATGCAAGCGCCTGCAACGGTGCTCAAACTCCTCCCTCGACAATGCCGAAAGGGACTTTAAAAACGAATTTTCTGTTTCCACACAGTTCATACTCCATTAGTGCAAAAGCCGTGCCAGTGGTTCGGCGAGCTCACCAACCTTATTGCCGAAGGGACGCTGAGGTGGAAAAAAATCTTGACTTCTTGCAGAATATTTTTCTGTAAGATTTATGTAGATACAGAATTTTGAAAGCTTTACATTTCTTGTATGTAAAACTCCTTGACGGACTCAAAAAAATCCCAGATGGTTTCGCCCCTCATGGCCAGGGTGCGGATCACCACTCCCTTATAGGCGTTGGTCACCCCAACGACCCCATTCATTACAGGACTATTATTCCGGACGAAGATCTTTAAGTGATTTAAAAATTCGTTGTCTGGGCTGTAGATATACATCATCCCGTTGTGGGTGTAGTTCTGCCAGAAACCGATTTTGGTGTAGTCGAATTCCCTGGGATTCAGGAGGGTATGATCGGCAAAGGCCAGCTGGTCTCCCACGTAAAAAAGGCTCTTGCTCTGGAACTTTTCCATAGCAAAAAATTCACCCATTCCGGTGCGACCGCAGGTGAAAATATCGGCGTAAATGAAGGTGGCTGTAGGGTGGATTTTGACGGTGGCCCTGCTCTGGTAATTGCTTCCCGCGAAGGGGATGGCAGGATAGGGCATGTAGCAGATTTTAGCCTCTGGCCCCACCTGGATGGAAATGTCCTTGGAGGCAATTTTCCCGTCAGTATTAAAAACTTTTTCGTAGCTCTGGGAGAGAAATGTGGCGTTACTTCCGGTGCCAAAATCAAGATCCAACATGAAATGGTCGCCCCCAAGGAGTCCGGCGGAGGCGGCCATCATCATGATGTCGGAATGAGTTCCATTGCGAAAGGGGTGCATCACTTTGTAAGGGGACGTGTAGAAGGCGTCCTCTATTTCGGTGCACCCGTTTCGAAAGCAGGTCTTTATGCGGAGTGTGCTCTGCATAGATCTCGTGCAGACCAGAGAAGGCGTGCGAGCCACAGTATTAAAGCTAGGGCTACTACAGAAACGCCCAGGAAGGCGTCGTTCAGCATGTCTGCTGCAGCGGGTGTGAAGTATTCAGCGCCAAGCTCAGCGTATTCGGCAATGGCGTCCACAAACCACATGAGGGATGCGCCCCAGAACATGTAGCAGAGGGTGGAATACTTCATGGTGTCCTTGCCCTGCTTGGTCATGCTGTTGTACCACAGGAGGGAAGAGATGATGGCTGCAATTGCGGTGATAAGCAAGGTCATTTTACGCCTCCTCGGAATGAACTTCATGAGCGGCTCTTGCCTTACTCTTGGTCTTTAGGAAGATTAAGGACGCCGCCCACGCTAACGTGACCATGCAGGCCATGCCCACGCCTACGGTAGACATTTCGTGAAGCATGACTTGAGTAGATTCCGGATCCTGAGCTGCCGTAAGGAAGGGATAGAAAGGCTGGATTTCGCCGTGCCAGAAATGCTCGAAAGCAAGCAGGGCAGAACCGCCCCACAGCAGCTTGGACAGGCGGCGGGGAGCCTGCAGCGGGGCCTTTTCAGGCATCTTCTTTTCCACAATGAGAGTGACTGCGGTGGTAATTAAAGCTTCGGCAACGGGGACTACAAAACATGCCATATGGACTCCTTTGATAATACTTTTTGCGGGTTTGATTCTGCGGGTTAAACGCCTTCGAATAGAACAGCCTTCTTGATCCATGCGATGACTTCGTCTACGCCATCCATGCTCATGAGGTTCGTGAATAAAAACTTGCGGCCTTCTCGCATCCGTTCTGAATCTCGGGCCATCACTTCCAAGCTTGCGCCTACTAGCGGGGCCAAGTCCGTCTTGTTAATGACCAGCAGATCGGAACGCATGACGCCGGGACCACCCTTGCGGGGAATCTTTTCCCCCTGGGCTACGTCAATGACGTAAATGCTTGCGTCAGCCAAGTCGGGGCTGAAAGTAGCGGACAGGTTATCGCCACCGCTTTCAATGAAAATGATCTGCACGTCGGGAAACTTGTGGGCCATTTCGTCCACGGCTTCCAGGTTCATGGAGCAGTCTTCGCGAATGGCGGTGTGGGGGCATCCGCCTGTTTCTACGCCAACGATGCGTTCGGCGGGTAGGGCGGAATTCTTGATCAAAAATTCAGCATCTTCCTTGGTGTAAATATCGTTGGTGACCACGCAAATGCTGTATTCCTTGCTCATCTTGCGGGTGAGCCTTTCGATCAATGCGGTCTTTCCGGAACCTACGGGGCCTCCAACGCCAATCTTAACGTAACTCATAAAACATTAACTCATGTAAAGTCGTGAATAAAGTTCTTCGTGTTTCATCCCTGCAATATCTATGCCAGTGCCGCCTACCCCAAGGTCCTCGATTTCGAGGGTGGATGCGCGCTGAACGGCTTCCAGAATTTTCTTCTGGCTTTCGCTGAGGATTTTCTGACCCACCATCTGGCTGAGGGGAATCATCTTGACTCCGTTGGTCACAATGGCGTTCAGCAGGCTGTAGGTGTAAATGCTAGCGGCCTCGTCCTTACTGAGGCCGATATCCTTTGCGAATAAGCCTACGGCAATGGAGTGGTTCCCGATGCAAGAGCCTGTATTGAGAACTTCCTCTCGGTATGTATCCAGAGAAGGGTAGCCCTGTTGGGAGGCTCCCTCAAATTCCTGATAGATTTTGAGAAATCGACTGCAAAGTTTTCTAGAACCAGTACGTACTTCTTCTGGCGCTTTCAATGCCATGGAAAAACGATCCAGATTTTTTATGTAGTCCATGTCTTGGGCGTGATCATAACTGAGGGTCATGACCCCAAGGTCATTGTAGGGCAGGATCTTTAAAAAGCTGGAAACGTATTCTTCCAGAGAAGTGCCGTTGGTTATGGTTCTGTTTGCGATAAGAGTCTCCAGCCCATTGGAAAGCGTGAATGCTCCAATGGGAAAGAGGCTGTCGCAGACTTGAATCATCCGCAAGGTAGCCAGCATACTCTAGTGCTCGTGATGATGGCCCTCACCATCATGATGATGGTGCTCATGTTCATGAGTGTGGCTGTGGGTAGCTCCGTGTGCCTTGCAGACGATGTAATCGGTAAAGACCGCTTCCACAACCTGGGGGTAGAAACCAATGCGAATCAGATAGAGATAGGTGGGCTCGTCGTAGGGAATGGTAATATCCTTGCAGGTGATCTGCAGGGACAAATGCCTATTGCCCAATTCAAAACCAAGACGTCCCATTTCTTCCATGGAATCTACGGCAATGCGAATCAGCTTGCTTTTCTTGATTTGGACGGCGTAAATGGCTTGGGGGGTTACGGCAAGAACGTCTCCATCAGAAAGAGTTTCGTCAATCTGAATTCCCAATTCGGTTCCGTCATCAGCAATTTTCAAGATGCGATGCTTGTCTGTTTCGAACCATTCAAAAGGAACACTGACAATCTTCTTCTGGATGGGACTCTTTTCCCAGTAGAGGTTTCCCAAAATTTTATCGGCAATCATTTTGGACTCCTTTGTTTTAGAAGAGGAAATATCTTCTGGCAAGAGAAAGCTCTGTGGCGGCTTCACAGGTAATTCTTTCTCCATCCACTTTAACGGTATAGGTTTCTGGATCCACTTCCAGCTTTGCAATTCGATCGTTATGGACCATGTCCTTTTTCCCAATGTTGCGGCAGTTGCTTACGGGAAGGATGGTTCTTGAAAGTCCCAGTTCTTCCTTGATGCCGTGGGTAAAGGCGTATTCAGAAACGAAAGTAATGCAGGTCTTTGCCAGAGCCTTTCCGTGAGCGCCGAACATGTCGGTATACACCACCGGCTCCGGCGTTGGAATGCTGGCGTTGGCATCTCCCATTTTGGAAGCGCAGATAAATCCAGATTTCAAAATCATTTCGGGTTTGGCGCCGAACATGTCGGGGCGCCACAAAACCAGGTCTGCAATCTTGCCTACTTCCACGGATCCTACGTATTTTGAAATTCCGTGAGTGATAGCGGGATTGATGGTGTACTTGGCTACGTAACGTTTGACGCGGTTATTGTCGTTGCGTTCGCAGTCCGTATCCAGAGTGCCCCTCTGCTTTTTCATCTTGTCCGCAGTTTGCCAAGTGCGAGTAATGACTTCGCCTACGCGGCCCATGGCCTGAGAGTCAGAACTCATCATGGAGAAAATGCCCATATCGTGAAGAACGTCTTCAGCGGCGATGGTCTCCGGACGGATTCGGGAATCAGCGAAGGCGACGTCTTCCTTGTTGTTCTTGTCCAGATGGTGGCAAACCATCAACATGTCCAGATGCTCATCGATGGTATTTTTCGTGAAGGGCATGGTGGGGTTTGTGGAGGAGGGCAGAACATTGGGGAAGGCGGCTGCGCGGATAATGTCGGGAGCGTGTCCACCGCCTGCACCTTCCGTATGGTAGGTGTGAATGGTGCGTCCCTTGAAGGCTGAGATGGTATCTTCCACGAAGCCGCCTTCATTTAATGTGTCCGTATGGATGGAAACCTGAACGTCAAATTCGTCAGCCACGCCCAAGCAAGTGTCAATAGCCTTGGGTGTAGAACCCCAGTCTTCGTGCAACTTCAGGCCCGCAGCCCCTGCACGAATCTGCTCTCTCAAGGTTTCCGGATTGGAACCGTTTCCCTTTCCTAAGAACGCCAAATTGACCGGCAGATCTTCTGCCGCTTCCAGCATTCTGTGAATGTTAAACGCGCCCGGCGTACAAGTGGTGGCGTTGGTGCCATCTGCAGGCCCCGTGCCGCCGCCCACCATGGTGGTGACGCCGCTATAGAGGGCGGTACGCACCTGGGTAGGTGAAATAAAGTGGATGTGGGTATCGATACCGCCAGCGGTCAATATCAGGCCTTCGCCGGCGATTGCTTCTGTTGACGCCCCGATAATCATACCGGGGGTGACACCGTCCATCATGTGGGGATTGCCTGCCTTGCCAATACCTGCAATCAGACCGTCCTTAATGCCAATATCTGCTTTGAAAATTCCAGTGGCGTCAATAACGAGAGCGCTTGTAATCACGGTGTCCAGGCATTCTTCATCCTTGAAGGGAACGGCCTGGCCCATGCCATCGCGCAGGGACTTGCCACCACCGAATTTTGCTTCGTCGCCGTAGACGCAATAATCCTTTTCTACTTCCACAATCAAGGAAGTATCCGCAAGACGGACGCGGTCTCCAACGGTGGGGCCGTACATTTGAGCGTAATCTTTTCTAGAAATCTTGTACATAAAACTCTCGCCTTTATACGCCTGCGAATTTTTCTGCAGAAGCTTTGTTCAATGCGGCAGATTTAATCTTTTCATCGTCCATCAGGCCTTCCACAAGACCGTTCAATCCGTATCCTTCCCGTGTGCCGCCGATTTCTACCAGATTCACCTTCTTTGTCTCGCCCGGTTCAAAACGGACTGCGGTACCAGCGGGAATATCCAGACGCATGCCGTAAGCTGCGGTGCGGTTGAAATCCAGCTTCTTGTTGACCTCGAAGAAATGGAAATGGGAGCCTACCTGAACGGGACGATCCGCCGTATTGGTTACGTCCAGAGTTATAGTGTTCTTGCCGGCGTTCAGCTCGATGAATCCGTCTTCCACAAGGACTTCGCCAGGAATAATTTTCCCGGTGGTGGGAATGGGGTCGTGAACAGTCACTAGCTTGGTGCCATCGGGGAAGGTGGCTTCCAGCTGGATTTCGTGAATCATTTCCGCTACACCGTCCAGCACCTGCTCCGCGGTCAGCATCTTGCGGCCTTCAGACATTAAATCTGCCACGGTCTTGCCATCGCGAGCAAGTTCCAAAAGTTTGCTGCTGATATAGGCGATTGCTTCCGGATGGTTCAGTTTCAAACCGCGCTGCAGTCTTTCGCTAGCGACAATGCCTGCGTAATGCAGCATCAACTTTTCGATTTCTCTAGGAGTTAAATGCATAATTAATCCGTCATTAACTTTTGGACTTCTGCCTTGTCGCAGAGAGAAGTTTCCTTATGGAAAATGATGTTACCCTTTTCCATAATGTTGATGTAGTGGCTGTTTTCCATGACGAAATCCAGATACTGTTCCACCAGCAACACGGTAATGCCCTTCCATTCGTTGATCTTACGGATGGCCCGGCCAATATCGTTAATGATGGAAGGCTGGATACCTTCGGTAGGCTCGTCCAGAATCAAGATCCTGGGATCTTGAACTAGGGCGCGGGCGATTGCCAGCTGTTGCTGCTGACCGCCGGAAAGGTCACCACCCCTGCGCTTGGCGAACTTCGGAAGAATAGGGAACAGGTCGTAAAGGTATTCGGGAACCTTGTTCTTTCCCACCTTCTCGCCGCGTCCAAGCATGGGCTGCACGCCTAATTCCAGATTTTCAAGGACGGTCATCTGCGGAAAAATGTCGCGGCCCTGAGGGACGTAACCAATGCCACGACGGACTCGCTCATAAGCCGGCAAACCGGCAATTTCCTTACCGTCAAACATAAGGGAGGTCTTAGGACCTGTCTTGACCAGGCCCATAATGCTTTTTAAAGTGGTGCTCTTGCCCACGCCATTTCGACCAATCAGACTGACGATCTTTCCCTTGGGAATTTCAAGGTTCAATCCTTCGATAACCTTGCTTTCGCCATAATAAGAATCCATGTCTTTTAAATACAGCATACAATCTCCTATTCGCCGCCGCGTCCCAGGTAAACCTTCTGTACCGTCGGATCTGCAAGAACTTCCGTCACGGAACCTTCCATCAGAATTTTTCCTTCGTGAAGGACGGTTACGCGGTCTGCAATCTGCTTGACGAAATCCATATCGTGTTCAATGACGATGACGGAACATTCCTTCTTGATTTCCTTCAGGATTTCGCCGGTCTTGAATGTTTCCGGCTTGCCCATACCTGCGGCGGGTTCGTCCAGCATAATGACTTCCGGCTTTTGCACCAACTGCATGGCAATTTCCAGCCATTGCTTTTCGCCATGAGCCAATGCACCGGCACGCCATTCACGCTTGTCAGCAAGACCCACCTTCTGTAAGGTTTCTTCAATATGATCCAGCTCGTCCTTCTTGGGCTTGCGTAGAATGGTATCCACGATTCTCTTGCCCTTCTTCAGGGAAAGAATCATGTTTTCTTCTACGGTCAAGTTCACAAATACAGAAGGCACCTGGAACTTTCTTCCAATTCCAAGCCACACAATCTTGTATTCCTTCATCCCCGTCAAAGTTACAGGCTCCTTGTACATGGGATGATAAACTACATTACCCTGAGTGGGTTTCGTCTTGGCGCAGATGATGTCCAGCAAAGTGGTTTTGCCTGCACCGTTAGGACCAATAAAGAAATGAATGGTATTTCTCTTGACCTTTGTATTCACATCGGTCAGTGCGTAAAAACCGTCAAAGCAGACAGAAACGTGATTGATGTCCAATACGGATTCTGAAAGCTGTCTAACTTCAATAGGGGCCGGGTTATTAGCAAGAAGTTCTTCTTTTGATACAATTTCGTGATGCATAAAAACTCCTTAAGCCTTTTTAAACAGTGCGGGAACTTTGTCGCGGACAAGGCCCACGATGCCGCCCTTAAAGAACAGAATGGTGACGCAGAACAGAATGCCGATAATGTACTGCCAGATTTCTACGGTACTTCCGGAACTCAAGTTGTATTCACAGATGTTAATGAAGAACGCTCCAATCACAGCGCCGATAATAGTGCCGCGGCCACCGATGGCCACCCAGATCACCATGCCGATGGAGTAGGTGATGGTCATCTGGGAAGGAGTGATACATCCGTTGAAGTTCACGAAAATGGCGCCTGCAATGCCTGCGAATGCTGCGGAAAGAACATAGATGAAAGTCTTGTAGCGGCTTACAGGATAGCCGGAGAAGTATGTTCTGTTTTCGCCATCGCGGATTGCAATCAGGACCTTACCGAACTTACGTTCCACCAGGAATTTGGACAATGCATAAATCGCCACCAGCGCAATGAGGGATACGTAGAACAGCAGGAACATATTGCCCTGATTGGCACTACCCTTGATGCTTCCGAAGATGGACTTGATTTCCGTAATGCCTACGTTACCGTTAGTGTAGGGAGACATGGCGATAAACAGGGAGCATGCGGCCCAGGTAAGTGCCTGGGAAATGATGGAAAAGTAGACGCCCTTCACGCGATTCTTGAAGATGAAGTAGCCAACTACCCATGCTACAAGAGCAGGTGCCACAACCACCAGGAGGATGCTACCGGGAGACATGGCGAAAGGAGTCCATATCAAAGGCAGCTCCGTAAGGCCACCAATATGCATAAAGTCAGTCAGGTGTCCTCCCGTAGCCTGCATCTTCAAGTACATGGCCATGGCGTAACCGCCCAAGGCGAAATACAGGCCGTGACCCAGGCTCAAAATTCCGGTGTAACCCCAGATCAAGTCGATGCCGATGGCTACGATGGCAAAGCTAATGCACTTGCCTAGGAACAGAATGGTGGAACCGCCGCTGACCACGCCTAGCATTAGAAGCACAGGCATCATGGCCAGAATAAAAACGATAATTCCAAAGGTAATGTTGGATCCGTGTCTTTCGAATAGTTTTAAAGCCTTCATTGTTGTACCTAAAATCCTTCGTTAAACCGTTAATCCAAATTTCTGCTCTTGATAACGAATAGGCCTTGAGGTCTTTTCTGCAAGAATACGATGACGATGAGGAGAACTACAGCCTTGGCGATGGTAGAGGACGTATAGTTTTCCGTAAAGATGGAACTGATGCCAATGATGCTGGAACCGATGACGGTACCTGCCAAGTTTCCTACGCCGCCTAATACTACGGCCATAAAGGAGTTCACGATATAGCTCTGACCAACGGTAGAGTCAATGGAACCCAGCAGGGCAACGGAACAGCCTGCGATGCCTGCGAATCCGGAACCCATGGCGAAGGTGATGTTGTCCACCTTGCGGGAGTTAATGCCCATGCACTGCGCCATAGGGCGGTTCTGCATGACGGCGCGCATCTGGCGACCGAAATTAGACTTGTACATCACAAGCCAAACAGCTCCCATACAGAGGGCCACCAGCAGGATGATGAAAATTCTGTTATAGGAGAACGTGCATTCTCCGAGAGTGATGCCACCGCTCAAAAAAGCGGGTGCGGTAACGTTAACGCCCTGGGAACCAAAGATGGAACGTGCACCCTGTTGTAAAATCAGGCTAATGCCCCAGGTGGCTAGAAGGCTATCGATTTCACGACCGTACAGTCTGGAAATCACGAATTTTTCAAGAAGGCTTCCCAGCCCGAATGCAACGCCAAATGCAGCTGCAATAGCTACGAAGTAATAAAGCCCGCCGATGGATTCCGGCAGGAACTTTACAAAAAGTTGTTGAACCACAAACGTCATGTATGCGCCAATCATGACGAATTCGCCGTGAGCCATGTTGATCACGCGCATTACGCCAAAAGTAATGGCAAGGCCTAAAGACGTCAGCAAGATAATGGAGCTGAGGCTCAAACCGTTAAAAAGAATGTTGATGATTTGTTCCAAGGTGTCCTCGGTCCGTTTGTGGTAAAAGAGTTTGATGTTTTTGAAAAAAGGGCGCGGGCCCGAAGGCCCGCTGGTTATATGGATGCAGGCGAAAAAGCCTGCGGTCTCTATTGGTCTTTATTGATTAGGAGGTATTATGAAGAAACTAGTTCAGCGGCTGGAGGCCTGCCTTTACAGCCCAATCGTAAGTGGTCAGGTACGGATCCGGAGCCACGGGGCCAGCGGTTGCGTAGACTTCCTTGATGAGACCATCTTCGGAAACTTCGCCTACGCGTACCGGCTTGGAGAGGTGCTGGGTCTTGCCATCGATAGCCACAACACCTTCCGGAGCCTTGTAGGAAATGGCGCCAGACTTGATTGCGGTAAGAACGGCTTCCACTTCAAAGCTCTTTGCAACCTTCACAGCTTCTGCCCACAGGTAGACTGCGTCATATGCTGCTTCTGCCGGGTCGGAGGTCACGCGAGTTGCGCCAAACTTTTCCTTATAGGCAGCAACGAATGCGCTGTTTTCAGGAGTTTCGGTAGTCTGGTAGTAGTTCCAGGAAACCAGATGACCTTTCAGGATTGCGGGGCCGATGGTAGCAACTTCTTCTTCAGCAATGGAGAAGGACATGGTCATGTATTCCTTGCTGGAGTAGTTCTTTTCGGACATCTGCTTGAAGAAGGAAACGTTGCCGGTGCCGTTCAAGGTGTTCACGATAACATCCGGCTTTGCGGCTTCGATCTTTGCGATGATAGCTGCGAAATCGGTCTGGTCCATATCGGCGTATTCTTCACCCACCACAGAAATGCCAGCGGCCTTAGCCTGTGCATTGATGATCATGTTGGCGGTGCGGGGGAACACGTAGTCGGAACCCAAAAGGAACAGCTTCTTGTAGCCCTTGGAAATCAGGTATTCGATAGCCGGAACGATCTGCTGGTTAGGAGCTGCACCGGTGTAGACAATGTTCGGAGACATTTCCATACCTTCGTACTGCACCGGGTACCAGAGCAGAGACTTATATTCTTCGAAGATGGGCTTTACAGCCTTACGGGAGGAAGAAGTCCAGCAGCCGAATACGGTAGCAACCTTTTCGATGTCAATCAGCTTTTCAGCCTTGGTTGCGAAAGTAGACGGTTCAGAAGCGCCATCTTCTTCCACGAAGACAATCTGCTTACCCAACACGCCGCCGGCCTTATTGATCTGTTCAATAGCCAAAACTTCTGCGTCGCGGACGGACTTTTCACTAATAGCCATAGGGCCGGTGAGGGAGTGGAGCAAGCCCACCTTCACAGTTGCGGTTTCTGCGGCCTTTTCTTCGTTACAGCCTACGAGGCCGAATGCGCCCAGGACTAGAGCGCCTGTTGCTAGGGTAGATAAAAACTTACGAGCGATATTCATAGGGGTCTCCTTGTTGGTTTACGACCCCATGATTGCAAAAGCCGTGCCAATGGTCCGCCGAAACGGTTTTAGACGCTGTCAATGGGCAAAATGTGTAAACGTACATTTCTTGTAAGAATCCCGTAGTCACATTTTTTGAATGGCTTTACAGAAATTGTATGGAAAACGGATTGTGAAAACCCAGCGGGAATAATAGGCTTGTTTTTAAAATACGTGCTTTGTGGTCCTGCGGGCTTTAAAAAAACGTATATCTTCTGGATATGAGGCAATTTCCTATCTACTTTATATAATGGCACGCATTTTGCAAAACGCTCGGCATGAACACAGCCGAAGTTTTAATCAAGTCCCTGGAAAGTGAGGGCGTCAAGTATATTTTTGGTATTCCGGGTGAAGAAACCTTGGAATTGATGGAAGCGATCAAGCATTCCTCCATTCGTTTTATTACGGTCCGTCACGAACAGGGTGCGGCCTTTATGGCCGACGTCTATGGCCGCCTTACGGGAAAGGCTGGCGTCTGTCTTTCTACCCTTGGGCCGGGTGCCACCAACTTGGTGACCGGTGTGGCTGATGCCAATTCCGATGGTGCTCCGCTGATTGCTATTACAGGCCAGGTGGGTACGGAACGTATGCATTTGACGAGCCACCAGTATTTGGATCTGGTGAACATGTTTACGCCTATTACCAAGCGCAGTAAGCAGGTGGTTCGCCCCGACACGGTGAATGAAATTGTTCGCATTGTATTTAAGTATGCCGAGATGGAAAAGCCGGGTGCTTGCCATATCGATTTGCCCTGCAATATTGCCGCCATGGAAGTTTCCTGCGAAGTGGCTCAGACCCCGCTGAAGCATCACCGCGAGAATATTGTGTACGCTAGCGACGAGGCTATCAAGGCTGCGGCTAAGGCTATTGCCAGCGCCAAGCGCCCTGTGATTTTGGCAGGTCACTCTGCAGTTCGGAATAATGCTTCAAAGGCTTTGACTGAATTTGCTTCTTCCGCAAAGATTCCCGTGGTCAGTACCATGATGGCCAAGGGCGTGATTCCTTGCGATAATCGCTATTCCATGTGGTGTATCGGTATTCCCCAGAAGGATTATCAGAACTACATTATGGACGAGGCTGATCTTGTGATTGCCGTGGGCTACGACGTTGTGGAATATGCTCCGGTCAAGTGGAATTCCAAGGGCGACAAGAGAATTATTCACATCGACGAAACTCCCAACCATGTGAATAAATACTACCAGCCCGAAGAAGAAGTCATTGGAAATATTTCTGCGTCCCTGGATGTGCTTCGCAATCTTTGCCCCAGCACTAAGGATCCGGAATGGGCTCTGTACATTCGCGAGAAGATGGCGGCGGATCATGCCCGCTACGATCTGGATAAGAGTTTCCCGCCCAAGCCTCAGAAGGTTTTGCACGATGTTCGCCTGGTCATGGGCGAAGACGATATCTTGCTTTCGGACGTGGGCGCTCACAAGATGTGGATTGCTCGACAGTACCATTGCTACCATCCCAACACTTGCATTATCTCCAACGGTTTTGCAACCATGGGCATCGCCGTGCCGGGCGCAATTGCAGCAAAGCTTTTGAATCCCGAAAAGAAGGTGCTGGCAGTTACAGGCGATGGCGGCTTCATGATGAACAGCCAGGAACTGGAAACGGCTTACCGCGAACACATTCCTTTTGTGACACTGGTGTTTACCGATGGTAACTACGGTCTCATCAAGTGGAAACAGGAAGAACGTTACGGTGAAAGCTACGCCATTGAATTTACCAATCCGGATTTCGTGAAGTACGCCGAATCCATGCACCTGAAGGGCTACCGCATCGAACGTACTGAGGATCTCATCCCCACGCTCCGCGAGGCCTTCGAGCAGGACGTGCCCAGTATTATCGAATGCCCGGTGGACTATTCCGCCAACATGGAACTGTCCGAATACTTAAAGAACTTAAAAGTGTAAGCAAGCAACGCTTGCGTCATCCTGAGCGAAGTCGAAGGATCTAGTAAAAAATTTATCATAAGGAACCACAATATGGGATACATCAATTCTCTGTTTACGGGTCAGGCAGAAACCTCTGGCGTGTCGGTTTCTGAATCCTCCAACCTCATGTCCATTAACAGCATTTCCGGCCACTCAGCTGTTTACCGCCATCTCAAGGTTGGCTGTAAGGTTGCGGAAAAGCAGCAGAAGCAGGCTGAATAAATTTTAACTTCATAAAAACCTCCAAGTTCAACACGAAAGGCTCGCGAGAAACCGCGGGCCTTTTTTCAATGGATGGGTTTGTCCCTATTGGAATGTGCTGAATTTTTAAGTATATTAAATGCATGAGAAACAAATCCCCTTACGAGGGGCATCTTAAACTCTCTGCTTGACGTCGTTGCTATGCAACAGGAACCCTATGGGGAGGCCGGCCCCTGACGATCAACGTAGGGCACCAAAGGCACAAAGTCAGGGAGATTTATGGCAACTTCTAGCATTACACATAATTTTGTGTTTGACGCAGCGAGTACTCAGCGTTTTGTTGATCAGCTTGAAGCTGCGGAACGCGATGCACAGAAACCTATTCCTCAGGTTGCAAGATTTATAACTGATCCCAAAGAAATCCTTGCTTTTATGTCAAAGCAAGGATCAAATGGATAATCGTTATTCCGTCATCAGTTTAAAACAATATCTTGAAGCGAAAGGGAATGTTCTTGTTCCTAATGATGAAATTCAGAAGGATTTCAGTTTCTTTTCGTGTGGACCTAATGAAGATGTAAAGAACTTTCTTCAGAATAGCTCGATTCCTTTTACTCAAAAGAAACAGTCCATAACATATTGCGTTTACGATGACTTGAAAAATTTGGTTGGATATTTTGCTCTTGCAGTAAAGCCTGTTTCTTTTCGTAGCGAAATATTAAGCAATACGTCTCGTAAGATTATTGAACGTGTTAGCAAGTACGATGTTGATTCGGGTGTTTTTAATGCAAGCGGATTCCTTATCGCTCAGCTTGGAAAAAATTTTCGCATAACAGAAGAAAATCGTATTTCCGGAAATCATTTGCTCAATTTGGCGATTAATACAATCCAACTTGCTCAGAATATTGTCGGCGGAACAATAGTGTTTCTTGAGTGCGAAAACAAACGAAAACTGTTACGTTTTTACGAGTCAAACGGATTTCGACAGTTTTCGTCAAGAATCGCGGGAGATTGTCTATCGGGGGAAATAGAGCTGATGCAAATGTACAGGTTGATTTGAATGAATGGGGGTCTTACTTGCAGCGGACCAGTACTTTCTTTTTCTGCAGGAAGTCGATGCATTCTTCGGCAGAGGCCTTGCTGGAATCAAAGAGGAAAACTCGGCCACCGTCGGGGTTGCCCATTTCCTTCAGCTTCATGATTCGTACGTAGCCCAGTTCCTTGCTGGCAACGTAGCCGGTGACGTAATCCGGATCGTCGCTGATGCAAAGTTCTGCGACCATGCCGGGAGCGTTTGCCACTTTTGTTGCCAGAACGATGGCTTCGTTGAAGTGGTTCTTGTTGGTGGATGCTTTGCCGCAGGGCTCCCGATCATCAACAGTGTTGGTCTGCAGCGCATCCATATAGGTGGCGCGAACACCGCGTTCCGGGTTGGGTTCCAGTCGGTTGCCGGTGCGGATGTCGTAAAGCATGGCGCCGCGCATGGGGTAGGTGGCGCGGAGAAGTTCGGGGAGCTTTTCTCTAAAGTTTTTAAGAATTGCTAGATTCTCGCCTTCGCGAGGATGACAATCGGACTCTCCTGAAGCCTTTACCACGGACTGGTTCACAAGTTCAAAAGCCTTGTCAAGACCTTCCTGCCAGGTGTCTACATCCACCCGGGTTACGGGCAGTGCGTCCAGAATCTGAATGTCCTTTTCTGCCACCTTTTCAATCTTGATGTTGATTTTATCCGGATCGCCTTTGGAGTGCGTCATGGCGCGGCGCACCATGGCCTGACAAACGTATTCTACAGCATCGCGAGAAACGATGCGCTCTGCACCGGAAATATGCTGCTCGTGAATGTTGCGGTTGCCGTCTGCGCCAGTTTCTTCCACATCCTGGGAAGCGCGCATTTTCAAACTGTAGTAATCCATAATATCCCTATTCGTGGAATTCGTCATCGCTGACGGGGCCGGGTTCACATTGACCAATCATCTTGATGGCTTCGCAAATGCGGTCCACCTCGGCGTCGGTGGTGATGAGGGGCGGCATGGTGTAAACGTAATTACAGAAAGGACGGAGCCACACACCGGTTTCCTTGATCACTCGCAGAATGTCGTCGGACGTGGGAATGGCCTTCAGTTCCAAGCAGCCGATGGCGCCCAGTACGCGAACGTCTGCGGCGTTTTCAAGATTGCGTAACGGTTCCAAATTTGCGCGGAGGCGAGACTCAATTGCGGCCACGCGGGATGCATAGTCACGGTTTTCAAATAGATCCAAGGAAGCAATAGCCGCAGCACAGGCCAGCGGGTTTGCCATGTAGGTAGGGCCGTGCATGAAGGCGGAAATCTTGCTGTTGGTAATAACGTCTGCAACCATTTCGGAAGCGACGCATGCTGCCATAGTCATGTGTCCGCCCGTCAGGGCTTTACCGATAGTCATAATGTCTGGCAGCACGTACTCGCCGTGGTCCCCCAACGACGCGTGTTCCATACCCCAGCGCGGGCCGGTGCGGTAAAATCCTGCAGCGATTTCGTCAAAGATCAGCAGAATGCCTTTTTCGTCGCAGAGCTTGCGCAGTCTCTTCAAGTATCCTGCGTTATAAAGCCACATGCCGTTTCCGCCCTGGAAAACAGGTTCGCAAATAATGGCTGCGATTTCCTTTTCGTGTTCTTCGACCACGCGTTCCATGCTTTCAAAATCGCGGTCGTCCCATTCACCATCTGCGCGACAGTTGGGGCGTTCCGCAAAATAATGCTGAGGCATAATGCCTCGGAACAAAGTGTGCATTCCGTCAGGATCACTTAATGCCATGGCGCCTGCGGTGTCACCATGATAGCCGCCCTTCAATGCCACCAGTTTGCACTTTTCAGGGTGTCCCTTGGCGAATTGGTACTGCACAGCCATCTTGGCGGCACATTCCACAGAAATACTTCCGGAGTCGGCGTAAAAAATCTTGTTGAGACCCTTGGGCAGGAACTTCACCAAGCGTTCACCCAGCTCAATGGCAGGCTCGTGAGTGAATCCACCAAACATCACATGGCACATCTTTTCGCTTTGCTTGCGGATGGCTTCTGTAATCTCGGGGGCGTTGTGGCCGTGTGCCACGCACCACCAGCTAGAAACAGCGTCAATCAAATTCAAACCGTCGGCGGTTTCAATCGTTGTTCCGTGTGCGGCCTTTGCCAGAAAGCGTGCGGGAGTATTACGCAGGGCGGCATAAGGGTGCCACAAATGATCAGCGTCAAAAGCCAAAAGGGAATCAAGATTCTTCATGGGATGAATCCTCATTATAATCTTCCAGGAAACTGTGCTGTTCGCCGCCAGCTTTGTAGCCCGGGAATGTCTCGATGCATACGGCGTGAACGCTATTGAAAATGTTCTTCTCAATATTGGGATTGATTCGCTTCAATCGCTTGATCAATTCCTTAGTTTCCTTGCGCTTGCTTACGTTCACTTCGCAATTTTCCTCGGCGGTAATTTCGCTTCGGGAAGTCTGGCGGCAGGCGCACTGGATAAATTCCAAATCGTTATACTTGGTCCAGTTGATAATGTCCTGTTCGTTAATGCAGTACAGCGGACGAATCAGTTCCATGCCTTCAAAATTCTGGCTGTGGAGCTTGGGCATCATACCCTGCAATTGGGCTCCGTAGAACATGGCCATCACCGTAGTTTCAATCACGTCGGACATATGATGGCCTAGCGCAATCTTGTTGCAGCCCATGTCCTTTGCAAAATGGTACAGATGGCCGCGGCGCATCTTGGCGCAAACGTAACAGGGAGACTTCACCACTTTTTCCGTAACGTCAAAAATGTTGGTCTCGAAAACCGTAATGGGAATTTCCAGCAGGGCGGCATTACTTTCAATCTTTTCGCGATTGATCTTGTTGTAGCCCGGATCCATAACCAAGTATTTTACTTCAAACTGAAAGTCAGTATGGCGCAAAAGCATCTGCATCAATTTGGCCAGCAGCATGGAATCCTTGCCACCAGAAATACAGACTGCGATTTTGTCACCTTCTTCAATGAGCTTGTATTTTTTAATTGCAGAAATAAAGGGCGTCCATAGGCGTTCCCTATAGGTGGTGGAAATACTTCGTTCCACCTTCTGCACAAAAGACAATTCTCTTTTTGATTTCTGACTCATTGAACTACAAAATAGAAAATAAGAGGCGCCCTTGCGAGCGTCTCTTGTGGTGATCTCAGGAGATGAGAATTACTTGATGGTGATGGCACGGGTTTCGTTGCCCACGCGGAGAACGTAGCGGCCTGCGCGGGGAGCAGTCAGCATGACGCTACCATTGGCGGAGCCCTTCACCAGAGTCTGGCCCAGCATGTTGCTGAGAGAATACTTGGTGCCTGCAGCGATTCCGCTAACAGCGATGTTCTTGCCGTTTACGTTCACGCCGAAGTTTGCCTTGGCGAAGGAGGGCTTGATGGCGTCATCGGCGTTATATTCCGGAATGGCTGCAAAAGTATAACCGGTCACTTCGGTAACACACTTCAGGTCCTTCACCCAGAGGGACTTGTCAAAGAAGTCGTTGGTCACCAGGAAACGGAATGCAGTCACCTGTTCAAGAACAGGGTAGGTGGGGATTGCGGGCTGCCAGCCGTTGCTCATGGCCCAGCCAAGATCGATATTCACGGTTTCCCATTCCGGTGCGTAAGGCATTTCGACGAAGGGATAATCCCAGGCGCCTTCGCCAAAGAATTCTTCGCTGGCGTTCCAGTCGTAGTAAAGAGTAAACTGGTGGTTAGCGCCCTTATAGCTGTACTGGATCATCTTGCACTTGGAAAGATTAGCCTTGGTAGAATATTCCGCACGAATATAAGGCGCGTAATCAAAACCAGTGCCGACGGTATCCAGATTCATGTTGTCCATCTTCACCACGCCATCAGCGGTGTTGTCGTCGAAGGTGGAATTGCCCTTGTGGCCATCGGGATCACCGTAGTCATCGATGTCGCTAGTTGTGCTCCACTTGCCTGCAATTTCAGTGCCTTCGCCGTAGGTCACCAAGTTGGGGAGATTGTCGGTGATGGTGGCTGCCCAGTCAAGTTTCTTTTCGTAGGTGGTCTTCTGGGGAAGAATGTTTGCCTTCATGTAGTTATCAACGTCATTATCTTCCAGGAAAGGCTTTTCTACGTCCCACTTGGCGTAGGAGAGCTTCTTCTCGGTAGTCCATGCCAGGAATTCTTCCAGCTGGGTCTTGTGAGATTCCTTGGTGAAAATCTGGTCGATGCCTCCCCATTCGGTAACCATGACGCTCAGGCCTGCAGCCATTGCCTTATTGGAACTTGCAATATGTTCCTGGGTGGTGTGGATGTCGGCGTAGAAGTGGTAGGTGTAAGCTACGTTAGGATCATTCACAGGATCTGCAACAGCTTCGCCTGCCTGAGAAGACCACTGGGGGTTACCCACCACAATCAGGTTGTTGGAATGGGGACGGATGGCGGCGATCACCGTATCTGCGTAAGCCTTCAGGTCTGCCCAAGTTTCAGCCACCGGTTCGTTATAGATTTCGAAAATCACATGAGGGTACTTACCGTAACGTTCTGCCATCTTGCCAAAGAACTTGGCGGCGTCAGCGGCGCTAAAGCAGGTCTTGTTGTCGTTAAACTTCATCCAGGTCTGGGCAGGCTTTTCACCCGGATGAATGCAGTTGAAGTAACCACCTTCAGAGTGCCAGTCAATCAGAACGTAAACGTCGTTTTCAATAGCGGCCTGAACCACAGTGTCCATCTGGGCTTCGAAATATTCCGGACGGGTCATGTAGCCGCCGTGTCCCCAAGGAGGAACAACGCCCATGGCGGAACGGATCAGTTCCACATTCCAGCCACCAACGAGAGTGTCGATAAAGGTGTTGCCGTAGAAAGAGCTGCCATAGGGCCAGTACATGCTCCAGGTCAGGCTCATGCCCTTTACCTGAACTTCCTTGCCTTCGGTCACGCCATCAACGCTGCCGTAAATGCGGCCTTCGCCGGCGGCATTCTTTCCTGCCTGCAGGGCGCCATACTGGCTTACAGGGCCGACGCGCTTAGGTTGAATAGTTGCGAATGCTGCACTAGCCAGCGCTGCAACGCACAGGGCGGTAATCGCCTTGCCAAACATCTTCATACATACTCCTTGCTGTTTATTCAGCAATTTGGTTCGTTAGGGGTTTAAAATTCCATTCCCAGGCTAGGCCACATACTTGGGGATATGCCGTCCAGTCGAATATTGTCCAGGTAGAAATCAGCGTTGTCTCGTACCATGAAGTTCAGGGAATTTACTGCAATCAGTTCCGTGTTGAAATCCTCTGCGGTAAAGGTGAAGTGCTGCCATTCTTCACTGAGATTCACAGGGGTGTTTTCATAATATTCTCGTTCCCCATTCTCACCGCGCTTGGTAATCTGCAGGAACAATTCGCCAGAGCCTCTGGCGTCAAAGGAAATGGCGGTGGCCTGACGAAGGTCAAAGAAGGAGTAGGAATCGGTTTCCTCGAAATCGTCGCCGATGGTGAATCCTGCTACGCCGTAGCGCCCTTCAGTTTCCCAGTCAATGTTGAATTTCAGATGGAGGCTGCTGCCGGTGTGGGCTTCGCTACCGCTGACCAGCAGGCTGTCGCTGTTGATCCCGATTTCTGCGCGACTGCCTCCGCCCTGCAGGGAGTCGGTGCAGATAAACCACCAGCCGTCTCCAAAACTCTTGCCCAATAACGTCTGCTTGGTAGTCCAGTTTTCGAAGTCCTCGATGACGGTAAAGATGGAATCGCCGATGTCGATGTTGTTGGTCTGGCCGTTGCTATCCAGGCCTGTCTGCATCTGGTAAGAGAACTTCCCGAAGTTGCCTTCCACAAAGGCGTAGTGGACGCCAGCGGGGACGCCTGTAATCTGGAAATTGCCGGAGGGATCGGTAACGGCCTGCTTGTCCAGAATGGTGATGGTGGCACCAGCCACTGCGGCGGACCTGTTGGTGATGGTTCCCTTCAGGGAGGTGGTGCTATCGGCGGACAACTTCTGGGCCGGCTTCTTATTGAAATTCACCCAACGCATCACAGAAAGAGTGTCGCCGGAATTTGCTTCCAGCAGGTATCTGCCGGACACTTGATTCTTTTCCAGGTGGGCTGCGAAATCCAGCTGTCCCTTGCTGTCCAGCGTGTCCGTAAAGGCTACGGAAATGGTGTCTTCGTTTAACGTCCAGATGCGTGCGGTGGCCCGAGCCAGCGGGGCACCGTCTGCGCTGGTTGCCGTAATGGTGCCTGCGATTTGCGTGGTGGCGATTTCTGTTTCCCCGGCGTTACTGCCGGTTCCGTTGGCCACGCTGTTGCTGTCTGTGCTGCAAGCCATCAGGCTGAACAATCCCGAGAGGAGTCCGCAGGCGGTCAAGGCACGAGATAAACGAGAGGTCAGGAGGAACTTCATTATTTGCCCTCCTTAATCTTTTTAGCGCGGGGTACCAGCTGGAAACCTACGTGACAAACGCGGTCGGGGTTGGTGTCCGCCTGGGCGATTGCCAGAATACGCTCTCTCATGGCGGCGATTTCTGCACGAACCTTCTCGAAACTTTCCTTAGAGAGACTGCAGGTAACGCTGGTCATGCTGCGGTCATCGCTGGTAAATTCGTCGTAGACTTCGCTGTTGATTTCCAGATTCTTCAGGTGGTACTTGCGAAGGATGGTGGAACGCACCCGCGGGGGAGTGGAAACCACCGGTTCCGTCACCTGGTAAACGCCGTCATTACCCAGCTGGATAAAACCAGCTTCCGTCAAGTAGTTAATGCCGCTCTGTACCTGTGGGGCTCGGAGTGTTGGAGTGAACATCCTGCCGATTTTCTCGACGGATGTGCCTGCGGGCAAGAGCGGCAATAAATCTCGTAAAACGGGATAGTACCACTTGCTAAAGAACTTTAAGGCGGAATCCTGGAGGGCGAATTCCTTCTTGCTTTCGCGAACGGCCAGCAATTTCCTCAGGAGGGCTTCCCTCTGGTCTACGTTCTTTTCGTTCCCAAAGCGAATCAAATCCGTTAGGTAGGCTTCTTCCTCGGGGTCCAAATTCCAGGATTTTGCAAGAATTTTGCCGTTTTCCAGGGATAAAGGGCGGGATCCGTCCAGAATTCTAGCGAAAAACGCAGAACCCTGCACGCCGGCTTCCGCCTGGATGGAGCGCAAGGATTTGCCGCTTTTCTGTAAAAGGTCCAAAACAGCCTTGATATACTCTCTGTAATCAAAGAACATAAATACACTAATTTTGGAAACACTTGTCATGACCCTAAATATATGTTATTTGAATGATTTTAAAAGTAAATAATCGTAAACCCTGTTAAAGGTGATGTGAAAAATACAACGAATTTGGAAACGGAATAAATCGGAAAAACGAAAAAATACGAAATAATTCCTACCAGACCTATAGGAAAATAAAAACTATTTAACTATATTTCGTATAGAAAATGCCAATATCAAGATTTGGCGCAGTTTTTTTTATCCAGGAGTCGTCATGACCCTTCAACAGTTACGCTACGCAATCGGTATCGCCAAGGTGGGTTCCTTCAATAAGGCCGCCGAGGCTTTGTTTATTTCCCAGCCGTCCCTCACTGCCGCCATCCACGACCTGGAAGATGAAATCGGCATCGTAATCTTTAACCGCTCCAGCCGCGGCGTGACTCTTACCCCCGAAGGTGAAGATTTCGTGGCTCAGGCAAACCAGCTGTACCACCATTACGAAACCGTTCTGGAAAACTACAGCAAGACCGAACAGAAAAAGAAGAAGTTCGCTGTTTCTACCCAGCACTACTCCTTTGCGGTCAAGTCCTTCGTGGACCTGGTGAAGCGTTATAACATTGACGATTACGAATTTGCCATTCGTGAAACCAAGACCAAGGAAGTGATTGACGATGTGGCATCCCTCAAGAGTGAAATCGGCATTCTGTACCTCAGTGAATTTAACCGCAAGTATATTAATTACCTGCTGAAGGAACATGACCTGGAATTCCACAAGCTCATTGACTGCCACGCCTATGCCTACATGTGGAAGGATCATCCCCTGGCAAAGAAGGCTTCCGTCAATCTGGAAGACCTTTCCCAGTATCCCTGCCTTTCCTTCGAGCAGAGCGAAAGCGGCAGCTATTATTTCGCAGAAGAAATTCTCAGTACCAATGAGTACCACAAGACCATTAAGGCAAACGACCGCGCTACCATGCTGAACTTGATGGTGGGCCTCAACGGTTACACCCTCTGCTCCGGCATTATCAGCGAAGAAATCAACGGCTCCGACTACGTGGCTGTTCCCTTCAAGGATGCCAAGGGCGAGGATGACCGTACCATGGAAATTGGCTACATCACCAAGAAGAATTTCATGCTGAGCACCATCTGCAGGTTCTACATCCAGGAAATGGAAAAGTACCTCCAGACCTATACTCCGGAACGTTCTCGCTAAGTCAATCGCTGGACTAGCTCAGAACTCCTTCGAGTACTTCCGTAAGCCTCTGGATATCCAGGGGCTTTGCTATATGCCCATCCATGCCGGCAATCATGGCGTTTTGCTTGTCTTCGTCGAAGGCGTTTGCAGTCATGGCATAAATGGGTAGCAAGTCGAATCCCATCCCGCGAATCCTGCGGGTGGCTTCGTAACCGTCCATCACGGGCATCTGGACATCCATCAGCACCAGGTTGTACTTGGTGGGATTTTCCTTGATCTTTTCCACTGCCAGGGCGCCGTTTTCTACCAGGTCCACTTCCAGGTGGACTTCTTCCAGAAGGGTCTGGGCGATAATGCTGTTCAGCTCGTTGTCTTCTACCAGCAACACTCGCTTTCCGTCAAAGTGCTTGTGGAAGAAACTGCGGTTGGAAATAGAATTTGGAATGGCGTTCGTGGCGGAATCTTCAGCCACCTGCGTGGATTCATCCTGTACTTCAAATTCCGGAGGTGCGATACGGTGAGGAATGACGGTGGATACCTTCGTTCCCTTGCCCGGTTCGCTTTCCACCCTAATGGTTCCGCCCATCAGGTCCACAATCTTCTTTACAATACTCATCCCCAGGCCGGTACCTGCAATGCGGCTTTCCGTTGCGGATTGCGCTCTGGAGAAGCTGTCGAAAATGTGGGGGAGGAATTCCTTGGACATACCGATACCATCATCCTGGATGGAAACGCAACAGTCGATGTAGCCGGGCTTTGTCTCGGAGGGCTTTTCGATGATTTCAATGTGGATGTGTCCTCCTTCGGGAGTGTACTTCACCGCATTGCTCATGATGTTCAAGTAGACTTCGGTCAGTTTCGTCTTGTCGCAGAATACCAGCTGGTTGCTCATCTCGATCTTGCGGGTGATGGTCAGTTTCCTCTGCTCGTACTGTTTTGCGAAGATGGTGCCGAGATCGCTTGCGATTTGACTTGTATGGATAGGTTCTTCCTGCAAAGTCATCTTGCCGCTCTCGATGCGGGCCATTTCAAGGACCGCGTTGATCAAGTCCAGTAGGTACTTGCTGGATGTCTTGATATTGGCAATATATTCCGTCTGTTTCTGGAGATCGCCCTTGAAATGATCCAGCAGTTCCGCAAAGCCGATGATGGCGTTCATGGGCGTACGGATATCGTGACTCATGTTGAACAGGAATGCTGTCTTGGCGGCGCTTGCCATCTTGGCTTCGCTGGTGGCCTTCTGCAGGGATTCCTGATAACGTAATTCCTTTTCCTTTTCTTCCTGGATGCGCTGGTAGGCTGCCAGAACCTTGATGACTCTGCCGTGCTCCATGGCGACGGGGATAAAGTTGATGCGGCACCAGGCTGCTTGCATGTTGCAGAAATATTCTGCGGAAATCCAGTTGTTGTTCTTGAACTTTTCCTCTAGAGTTTTGCGGTTGATCAAGCCTAAGGTTTCATCTCGATGTCGTTTATCGATGACGTCTTCCATTACGGAAATAAACTTACTGACGCTTGTCCTTTCACCGACGGAGGCGTGGGCGGGGCCTTCCGCTTTGAGCTCGGTGACAAGGTCCTTGCTGAAGTCTATCAGGTAGCTGGCGAAGTAAATGCTGCTCATGGACTGGATGATGCTCATCCTTGCCTGGATGGCTTCGTTCTCATCCTTCTGAAGTTGCATCTGGCGTCCCCGTTCCTGCATGACTAATACCGCATAGGCGCACAATAGAAGGAGTAGCCAGAAGATGACGGCGAGGACGATTTCCGTTGAAATGGTCTTGATGCTGCACCATCCCTCGGACGGTTCTACGGAAAGATGCCAAGTGTCGTTGGGAACGCTTACGGGCAGAGTCACCCTGGTCCCGATGGATTCGCTGGAGTTGGTGTAGATAAACCCGTTCTTGTCGGTAATGGCGTTCTGGTTATCGTCCATCCACAGGGCGAATTTGAATACGGATTTGTTGGGTAGAGCCTCGTTCACCTGCTGGATAAAGTTGGACCAGTCCAGCACCACGATGCCAAATGCCTGGAAACTGTGGCTCTTGTCGAAAACAGGAACGCGAATGATGAATCCGCTTCCCCCTTCAATCAAGCTTAGGGGGCCTGCGATGGTTGCCTTTTGGCTACGGATTGCTGTTAGAGCCCTGGGACCCTGATCTGGGTCCTTCAGCATCTCGAATCCAATAGTTGCCTTGTTGACTTTGGCGGGGTAGGCTACCTTAATAATGGCGTTGGGGGCGATATATGCGCTTCCAATGGCGGGATTATCCGCGGTCAGTCGGGCGGCCACCTTCTCGAAATCTCCTAAAAAGCCCTCTCCCATCTCCTGATAGAGATTTGCCAGGGTACTTGCCACGTTGGTGCTCTTGTCCAGGGACAATTGGATGGCTGCTGCTACGGTTTCCCCGTAGGCGACGGCTTCTGTTTCTTGCTTGGCCTGGGTGGCCTTATAAACATATTGAACGAACGCACAGACAAGAATTGCCGAAAAAACGGCAAAAACGCAGAAAAGTGCCTTTTGTTTGAAACTAAACCTAGTGTTGTGGGCCATATGGAATAAAATCTATGCTTTTTTTACGGAGTCTGGAGACCCCGCGGTTATTTTATACTGGAATTTGATTGAAAATGTACGCGGATTTTGGGGGTGTAATTCGTGAAAATCGGGGCAAAAATCCCCGTTTTTATTAGATTTTAGCCGGTGTGTGATGAACTTCACGAGGGGCTTTGACAAAATGTCCATGATGATTTGTCTTACGCTGTATTTTTTAAGGTCCGCATAGTCTATCTTATTGTTTGTAAAGATATAACAACGAAAGAAGAAGAAAATTATGGTTACTTTCTCTGACATTGCGGACTATCGCGACTTCTTGAAGGACTACTACGACCGTAAAAAAGTCGAGATGCCTTTCTATAGTTATCGCATGATGGGCGACAAGCTGGGCTTGGATTCCAGCTACCTCTACCGTGTGCTCCAGAAGAAGCAGCACCTCCCCGCCCATGCCCTTCCGGCCGCCAAGGACATCTTGGCCCTTTCTGGTCGTGAAGCCGAATATTTCGACTTGCTGTTCTCCGCCGCTGTTACTAAGGATAAGAACAAGCGCGAAGAAATCATGGCTAAGGCTCTTGCCCTCCGTGACGTGGATCGTCACAGCCTGCAGGCCGCAGAACTTAAGCTCCTGGAAAACTGGTGGATTCCCGCAGTTCGAGCCTATCTGGACTTGAACGGCGGTATCGTGAACATCAAGCAGATCGCCCGCGAAATCTGCCCGCCCATTACCGAGGCTCAGGCCCAGGAAGCTATCGATACTTTGTTAGAAGTGGGCCTTGTCAAGAAGATGGCTTCTGGCCGTCTTGCCTTGACCGAAGCTCACCTTACCGTAGGTGGGCCCGAAAAACGTGCTGCTATTGGTAAATTCCAGAAGCAGATACTCTCTTTGGCCAGCGATTCCATTGACGAGCTCCCTCCGGAAGAAAGAAATATTTCTACTCTTACCCTGTCCGTCGACCAGGCATGCTTCGATGATCTCCGCGATATGCTGAGAGAATTCCGCCGTCTGGTGCAAAAGCGAGTTGATAGCGCTAAGAATACCGATAGGGTTATGCAACTCTCCATGGCCTTCTTCCCGGTTGCCCGCAAGGGTGGCGTGGGATCTGCCGATAAGACGGAGGCTGGCGTAAAGGAGACGAAATGATGAAACGGGTGTGGAAAATTGGATCTGTCGTGGTGGCGTCCGCTCTGGGCGTTGCCATGCTGGCGTGTTCGACGAACACTGCCGGTACGACCTTCGAGACAGAAAATGATATTGCACTTACCGTTCTGAATCAGGACGGGTCTCCTGCAGCCAATGCTCGAGTGCTGGTCCGCCGTGTAGATTATCTGGCTGGCTACGTCGAACGTGATACTGATGAATCTTATGTCAACGAGGGAGAATCTCCTGTTGGCGCTATGG
The DNA here is from genome assembly GCF_900142535.1 of Fibrobacter sp. UWEL. Taxonomy (NCBI): domain Bacteria; kingdom Pseudomonadati; phylum Fibrobacterota; class Fibrobacteria; order Fibrobacterales; family Fibrobacteraceae; genus Fibrobacter; species Fibrobacter sp. UWEL. The sequence goes on along the minus strand of NZ_FRBE01000007.1, from coordinate 61,844 downwards.
ATACCACTGCTGGTATCTTCAACGTTGTAACTGACAGTCTGGGTCAGGCCGTTATCAAGGCGAAAATGAAGCCCACCAGTTATATGGTGGAAACTCGTGGCGAATCTGACAAGGCTGTTTCCCGCCTTTCCATTACCGAAGACGACTCCGTGTACTCCATGGAAGTGAAGCTTGCTGCTCCAGGTGCTGTATCTGGTCAGGTTTACCTGCCCAATGGTATTCGAAGCGCAAGTGTTGTGGTCCAGGGTGTGGATTACGTTGTTCAAACTGACTCCTTGGGTAAGTTTACCTTTGAATCCCTGCCCGAAGGAACCTTCAATGTGGTTAGCTTCGCCTTGAGAGGCAAGGTCTCCAACATGGGCGATGAAAGCGACAATAGCAAGGCTAAGCAGGATATCGGTTTTGTTTCTACTAAGGTGAAGTCCGATAAGGAAACGACTGACATTGCAATTGGCACCGCTCCGGTGGATACCGCTACTGTTAAGTACCCTGATTACCTGTTCGAAAACTTCGAAAATGGTGTAGGCTCCTGGTATAAGAACTACGCTAGGTATGCTGACGCAGAACTTTCTGTTAGCGATGCAGGCGAGGGTCGCGATGGCAAGGTGGCTCACTTTGTCTACACCAACGACTCCCTTTACAACTGGGCTCTTATGGGTTACGCCTTCGCCGAAACGCAGAACTTTACGGATTTGGATTCTATCGTGCTGTGGGCTCGCGGTACTGCCGATAACGATACCACCCAGTGGATTAGCGTCTCTATGGATGTTCTGCTGGACGTTCAGGATACTGCCGCCGGACTGATCGATGGTAAGGCCTGGGCACATGTCCGAGTGAATAACAAGTGGAAGCGTTATGTGGTTACTCCGGCTGACTTCAGGGATTCTACCGATACTAACGGTGGTAACCTGGGATGGAACGCCGTGAAGGATCACGTTACCAACTTCAATATCTTTGGTGGTGGCGGTTCCAATGAGATTTGGATCGACGACATCGAATTCTATGGAGTTGACGGCTTCGACCGACCGTTGTGAGATGTAGGGGGCGCTGCCCCCTAGACCCCTTTCCCAAACGTTATGAGACGCAAGGGGCTCCGCCTCCTCAAAATGGATGCCTTATTATTTAAATTTTTGGAAACGTCCTGTGGATATTTTGTCCATGGGACTTTTTTTATGGTGGTATGAAATGAGGGGGTTGGGGGTTAAATTTGTAAATGAGGCGGAATGGGCCGTCTTATTTGAGTGATGTGTTTTTTATGAATATTTTCAAAAAAGTAGGCGGCGCCTGCCTTACTGCAGGTCTTGTCACGTTCGGATTGGCTGACAATCCCCTTTCTACCTATCATTATCTGGCAGACCCGTCTGCGGCCTCCGATGGTGATACCTTCTATGTCTTGACCGACGTGGATGACTATTCCCCTCAGAAGAACTACGATTACGATATCGTGGGCTTGAACGCCTTCTCTTCTGAAGATATGAAGAACTGGACCGACCACGGTATGATTTTCCGTTCCAAGCGTGAATTTGGTGATTATCCCAATAACACTTGGGCTTCTGGTATTGCCGTCCACAAGGGCCGTATTTACATCGTTTACCCCAACGGCGCTAGCGGCGTGGGCATGATCACTGCCGACAATATTGCTGGCCCCTATAAGGATCCTGTCAAGGAAACTCACGGCGTGAACTACATTGCCGCCCACTATGGCTCCAGCTTCATTGGCGGTTGCGACGATATCGCTCACTGCTTCGACCCGGGTATTTTCATCGAAGAAGACGGCACTGGCTACGTGATTTTCGGCGGTGGCGAAAACGACAAGCGCAAGTACGGTAACAACCTGGATATTATCAAGTTTACCGACAATAACGGCAAGATTACCTTTGACAAGAACTCTCTCAAGCGTATCGAGGCGCCGGGTTCCTTTGAAGCTCCCTATATCCATAAGAAGGATAACACCTACTACTTGAGCTTTAACACTCTGCCTCAGGTGATCGACTATGGCTATTCCAATAGCATCACTGGCCCCTACACTTTCGTGGGTACCGTGATTCCGGGTATTTCCGCTGTACCTGATGCCCATAACGAAGGTGGTAACAACCATCAGGGCTTTGCTGAATTCAAGGGCAAGTGGTATGCTGTGTACCATGATCGCCGTCTTGTCACTGCCGACGAACATCCGGGTTCCTGTACTCAGGCCGGTGTCTGCACCAACAGCCCCAACAAGGAAAACCACAGAAGCGTTTCCATTGATGAGCTGACCTGGTCTGGCGACAAGATGAACAAGCTTTCCTTCACCCGCGAAGGACCTAAGCAGATCAAGAACTTTGACGCTCTCAGAACTTACAAGGCTCTCACCAGCTCCAAGCAGCGTAACATTCGTAGCCGTACGGACTGGACCAAGGGCGAAGCCGTTAAGCATGTTCTGACTCCGCTTGGCACCAAGACTTCCTGGATTCGTATTTCTGGTGTTGATTTCGGTAAGGGTGCTGAAAACCTCCGTATCAAGGCTGCAAACGTAGGCGATGGCAACAAGGTTGAAATCCGTACGGGTAGCGAAACTGGTACTCTGGCTGGTACCTGCGAACTGACCAAGACTGGCAGCTGGCAGACCTATGCTGACAATGATTGCGAAATGAAGGGCCTGACTGGCGTTATTGACCAGGTGTTCTTCGTGTTCAAGGGCTCCAAGGACTCCACTATGGGCCTTCTGGAATGGGAATTCCAGGGTCAGAAGCGTGAACCGGAACCTCAGACCGCTCATAACGATACCAAGACTCCTTGGGCTGTTCCTGGCGTTATTCAGGCCGAAGACTTTGACGATCCGGGCTATGGCGCAGGCAACGATTCCTATTCCGAAGCTGATGCAGACAATCATTCCTGCACTGACACCGGCAAGGAAGCTGAATGCTCCAAGTATCGTGATGGTACTGGCGTAGACATTTACAAGAAGAGTGATACTCAGATTGTTGTTGGCTACATCAACAAGGGCGAATGGCTTGAATACTCTGTGAACGCTGCCGAAGCCGGTGATTACACCATGTATGTTGCAGCCGCTTCTAGTGGTGGCTCCAGCTTCACGGTTTCCGTCAACGGTGAAAGCGCTGGCGAAGTTACCGTTCCTGCAGCAACTGCTGGTGAAGAAAACTACAGTGACTACAACAAGGTCAAGACCAATGTTACCTTGAAGGCTGGCGTAAATATCATCCGTATTACTGCTGCCGCAGACTGGTTCGATCTGGACTACTTCAACCTGGCAAAGGGTAAGAATGCCGAAGATAATGCTCCCAACGGCACTCTCGAGGGCGGCAAGGATGCAATTGTTGTCCAGAATGTGAAGTTTGATGCTCAGGGTATGGCCCAGTACGAAGTCTTTGACATTCAGGGTAACAAGATTGCTGATGTATTCGCCGCAACCATGGCCGAAGCTACCATGAAGTGGCAGAAGTCTTCCGCAGCCAAGAAGGCTCAGGGTGTGAACCTGATCCGTAACAAGGCTACCGGTATGGTTTCCAAGGTGCGTGCAATTCGCTAAAGAATTTCCATAAATCCTTTGACGCTCTGTTCTGTAATAGGAACAGGGCGTTTTTTGCTAGAAGGCCGTTTTTTGAAAAAATACGGGATTTTCTCTTATGGATAAAAAATCCATATTACCTCTTGAAAACGTATATGAAATCCTGTACGGGGGATGTAATTTATGATTGGTGTGATGTAGAAACTAATCTGAACGGGTTCGTTCAGAAAAAAATGGGATGGACATATGAATACTTTTAAGAAAGTATGTGGCGCCTGCCTTACTGCGGGCCTAGCAACGTTCGGATTGGCTTATAATCCGATTTCCACTTACCACTATCTAGCTGACCCCGGTGCAGCTGCTGATGATGAATATTTCTACATCATCACCGACTCCGATGACCCGGCTCCGTATAACTCCGATGGCTATAAGATCTATGCTCTTTATGGCTTCCGTTCTAAGGATATGCAGAACTGGACTGACTTCGGTATCATTTATGACTCCCGTCAGATTAACGGCATTGGTGCTATTTGGGCTTCTGGTATTGCATCCGATCCCAAGACTGGTAAACTCTATATCGTGTTCCCCGATGGCGGTGGCGGCGGTATTGGTTATATCAAGGCTGATGGCATTGAAGGTCCTTGGACCAATGCTGTTGGCCAGGGCAAGTCCAAGCTGATTGGCGGTAGCGGCATCATTGGCTGTGATGGCGTTTCCTGGTGTTTTGACCCGGGTATTTTCATCGATGACGATGGAACTACCTACGTTACATGGGGTGGTGGCGAAAGCACTAGCCGTCCGAACACCGATAACTTTGACGTTGTGAAACTGAACGATGCCAAGGACGCTCCTGTGGGCAATGGCTCCCATGTGAAGGTGAATGGCCTTTCTACCCGTAAGATGCTGGAAGCTTCCTACATCCATAAGCACAACAAGAAGTATTACTTCTCCTACAGTACTGGTTGGCAGCAGGGTGCTCCTACTATTGACTACGGTATTGGCGATAGCCCCATGGGACCCTTTACTTGGAAGGGCACCATTCTGGGCGACCCCAGCATGAATGGCAGGAGCATTAACGGTAACAACAACCATCATGGTATTGCAGAATTTAAGGGCCATTCCTATGTGGTTTACCATGACCGCCGTATTGCTAAGGGCCACGACGGCCTGGAAATCATCCCGGCAGACGATGGTCAGCCGAAGCCGAATGAAGGCTACCACCGTAGCGTTTCCGTCGACGAAATGTTCTACAATGCCGACGGTACCATCAAGCAGGTGGTTTGCACCAACGAAGGTCCTGAACAGATTGAAAACTTCGATCCTTATGATTGGTATCCGGCTTTGACCAGCTCCAAGCAGAAGGGTGTCCGTAGCCGTTCTCTGTGGTCTCCGGGTAAGGTTTCCGCAAGTGTCCTGCTGCCGCTCTCTACCAAGGAATCCTGGATCCGCGTGTCTGGCGTTGACTTCGGTACCGGTGCAACTGGCTTTACTGTAGAAGCCGCAAGTACTGCCGATAACAACAAGATTGAAATCCATAAGGGCTCTGCAACTGGTACCCTGGCTGGCACTTGTACTCTTGCTAAGACCAGCTCCAAGACCACCTACGCAGAAACCAAGTGCGATGTGGACGGCCTCTCTGGCATTGTGGACCAGCTGTTCCTTGTGTTCAAGGGCTCTCAGGACTCTACCATGGCTATCCTGAACTGGGGCTTCGAAGGTAGCGGTACTACTCCGCCTACTCCCCAGTCCACTTTCGGTAACGATGGCAAGGCCTGGGCTATTCCTGGTAAGATTGAAGCAGAAAACTTCGACGTTCCGGGTACCGGCAAGGGTTCTGACCTGAAGTCTTATTATGACGATGATTCCGATAACCACTCCTGCACCGATACAGGCAAGGAAGCTGAATGCTCCAAGTATCGTGACGGTACGGGCGTAGATATCTACAAGAAGTCTGGCGACAAGCTGGTAGTGGGCTACATCAAGAAGGACGAATGGTTGGAATACACCGTGAACGTTGCAGAAGATGGTGACTACACTATGTTTGCTGCAGTGGCTTCTGATGGCGGCTCTAGCTTCAAGCTCTCCATGGACGGCAAGGACATTACCTCTGATGTTACCGTACCTGCAAACAAGAAGGGTGAAGACGACGCTCAGAACTTTGACGATTACAATAAGGTCAGCGCCAATGTAAGCCTTACCAAGGGTGAACACATCTTGCGCTTTACTGCAACTGCAGACTGGTTCGATGTGGACTACTTCAACTTCGTAAAGGGTAAGGATGCCAAGGACGACGCTCCCATTGGAGGTACCGATCCTGTTGCAGATCCGGATACCAACACGACCGTTATTGGCCAGAACATGATGCTGAATGCCCAGGGTAAGACCCATTTCCAGGTATTCGATATTCATGGCAATAAGGTTGCTGATCTGTTTGCTTCCTCCATGGCGGATGCTGCTGCAATGTGGCAGAAGTCTCCTGCTGCAGAAAAGGTCCAGGGCGTGAACCTGATCCGCAATGTGGCAACGGGCTTGGTTTCCAAGGTACGTTCCGTACGTTAAAAATGGCGAATTTAGGCTGAAAAGGCCAAAAAAACTCCATAACACATCCCAAATGGAAAGCTTCCCGAGAACTCGGGAGGCTTTCTGTGTTTAATACGGGCGGGCTGCACCTGTGGATAAATTGTCCATGGCGATTCCACGTTGGAGTATTCGGTTTTGTTTGGATGAGGATATCTTTAGAGTAGTGGTTGTGGTGACCATTATGGGATGTGATTATGAAAGATTATAAGAACGGCGTAAGCCGCTTTGTTTTGGGCGCAAGCCTGATTGCTGGCCTCTTTGGCCTCTCCAACGCAGCAACTGTTAATGTAGATTTGAGCGAAGAACACCAGGTCATCCGTGGCTTTGGTGGCATGGTTCATAACCAGTGGCAGGGTGGCGGCGGTCTTTCCGAAGCCGATGCGAAGCTTGCCTTTGGTACCGGCGATGGCCAGATCGGCTTGAATACCCTTCGTATTCCGGTGTATGCAAGTTCCAATGACTTTAACAAGGAAGTTGCCGCAGCTAAGGCTGCTAAGGCTGTAGCCGGCGATGACTTTATTCTTTATGCAACTCCCTGGACGTCTGAATTCGCAGGTGGCAACCAGCATATCGCCGCCAGCAACTATCAGAAGTATGTGGACCATCTGAATGAATTCTCCGCATACATGAAGAACCAGGGCGTTCCCCTGTATGCAATTTCTATCAGTAACGAACCGGACTGGTGTTCTGAATGGGCTTGCTGGTCTGCAGACGAAATTTACAACTTCACCAAGAACTATGCCGATCAGATGCGTAAGAACGGCACCAAGGTGATTTCTACCGAGTCTTTTGCATACGCAAAGAATATGTACGACAAGGTTCTGAATGATGCAAGCGCATTGAAGAACTGGGATATTCTTGGTGCTCACTTCTACGCCATGGTGGCATCTACTGGCGATAACTTCTTCCAGTATTCTCTCGCTGACCAGAAGAAGGTGGAACGCTGGATGACCGAACACTATACCGAAAGCCAGGGCAGTGGTAACTACTGGCGTACTGTGATGGTGACCGGTGACCAGGCTACCGCCGCAAAGAAGGATACTGTCCGCGCCATGGACGTGGCTTACGAAATTCACCGCGGCCTTGTTGTGGGCAATTTCAGCCAGTACACCTGGTGGTATATCCGTCGTTGCTACGGCCTGATCATGGAAAAGGATTTCGGCAACAAACTTTCCATTCCTACGAACGAAATCGGCAAGGTTTCTAAGCGTGGCTACGTTCTCTCTCAGTACGCCCGCTTTGTTCGCCCGGGGGCAGTGCGTGTAGGCGCAACTGCTAATCCCGAGGCAAACCTGTTCGCTTCTGCTTACAAGAGTGCCGATGGCGATAGCACTATCGTGGTTCTCGTAAACCGCGATTACAAGAACTCCAAGAGTGTCACGATTAACGTTCCTGGTTCCACCATCGAAAGCTTCCATGTGTATACCACTTCCGAAGCTAAGAACGCCAAGTACGAAGGCGAAGTGGAAGCAAAGAATGGTACCGTGACCATCACCATGGAATCTGGTGCTACCAATAAGGACTGTATCGTGACCTTGGTTGGCGTTGGCCCCCAGGTGGTTGTTCCTCAGGAACCCTTTAACGACACTAAGACTCCGTGGGCAATTCCTGGTAAGATCCAGGCCGAAGACTTCGACATTCCGGGCTCCGGCAAGGACGAAAACGGCAACAGCAATGCTTCTTACTACGATACTGATTCTGATAACCAGGGTAAGAGCGAATACCGCAAGGATACTCCCGTCGATGTTTATGACAAGAAGTTTGGCACCGTGATTGGTTACAACCGCGCTGGCGAATGGCTGGAATACACCGTGGACGTCAAGAAGACTGGTGACTATACCATGTTTGCCTACGTGGCTTCCAGCAATGGTACAGCAAGCTTCCAGATGCTTATGGATAACAAGGCCATTACGGATACTATCGTGGTTCCCAAGACGGTAACTGCAACCGAAGGCGATTTCGATGAATTCGGCAAGGTCCAGAGAAATGTTTCCCTCACCGCCGGCAAGCACATTATGCGCTTCCAGGTCACTGGCGACTGGATGGACGTGGATTACTTTACCTTCGTCGAAGGTAAGGACGCTACCGATCCTGAACCGGGTGAAGTAACGGAACAGCCGAACAACCCGGATCCGGGCCTGAGCATTGCAAATGTGAACTTCAACGTGTCTGGCGTTCGTAACTACAGCGTGTTTGACCTGAACGGTAACTTGATGGGTGAATTCCAGGCCATGGGCACTGCAGACATCCAGAAGAAGACTTCCGCTCTTGTTAAGAATGCTGGCTCCTACCTGGTGAAGTCCGAAGGTATGACTGCTCGCGTGAACGTGAAGTAATCAAGAATTTCCATAAACCAAAACACCAAATACCAAAAGAACATCCCGAGTAATCGGGATGTTCTTTTTTTAGATGCAAGGGGGCTCTGCCCCCCTGGACCCCCCAAAAAAGAGCTGCGCCTTCACTGGCTTTAGCCAGTTTAGCTTGCCTTTTTTTGTCTGAGGGGGTTACAGCTTGACGGTTTCGTCGCAGAGTTTGCAGACGGCATCCCGATGGGTAATGAAGATCATGGTCTTGTTGGGATAGGCCTTGAAGATTCTGCTGTACATTTCCTGTTCGGTTTCGGCATCCAGAGAGGCGCTGATTTCGTCCAGCAGCATAATACTTCCCTCTTGCAGGAGGCCGCGGGCCACAGCAATTCGCTGGGCCTGACCTTCACTGAGGCCGTAACCTCTTTCGCCAATTTCAGTATCTAAACCTGCGGGAAGATCCTTCACGAAGTCGGCGCATGCATTATGAAGCGCCGTTTCCATCTCCTGTAGGGACGCTTGGGGATTTGCCATCTGGAGATTCAGCCGGATGGATCCGCTCATGAGGGAATTCCCCTGAGGGACAAAGACGAAGTGGCTGCGAGTCGCGACCCCCGCGACGGATTCTCTTGAAGTTGCTGCACTGCCGGCGGTGTGGTAGACTTGAACAGATCCCGAGAGGGGCTTTACAAATCCCAACATCAACCTGAACAGGGTTGTCTTGCCGGCGCCGGTTTCACCCATGAGGGCCACCTTACTGCCGGACTTGAATTCCAGATTGATATTATCCAGAATGGTCCTGTTTTCATCGTACCCGAAGGTGACGTTTTCGAAGCGGACGGCGACGCCGTCCTTACCTGCGGCAGACCCGAGACCACTTGCTGCAGACCCGCGATCACCTGCGATCAACTCGCAATCACTAGAAGATATTTCCTGGATTCGGTCAATGCTTGCGGTGGCGTGAATCATCTGAGGCGCCGCATTTAGCAGGCTAAAGATGGGATGCTGGATTTGCCCTACCAGCTGCAGGAAAGAGGTCATGACGCCGAAGGTAATGGCGCCGTGACGAAGCCCGATGCCGCCCCACACGAAGGCGACGATATATCCCAAACTAAATGCAAGTCCCATTAAAATTCTTACGATGACCGTAAAGCGGCTTCGCTTGACCACGCGGCCCATCAGGTAATTCTGTTTTTCGCTTAGCAGGTCGCCTACAAAATTTTCACTGCCCATGGCGCGGATCAGTACGTCGTGTTCCGCACATTCCTGAACGTGCATCTGGATGCGGCTTTCGCTTTCGCGGATTTCCGCGGTCATTTTCCGCAGGCGCTTGGCAATCAGCTTCCCTAGGGCTAGTACCACGGGCGTCGTCAGCAACAGCGCCCAGGCCAGCCGCGGGTCAAACCAGCGCATCATCAGGAAGGCACCTACCAGCTGCACGGTGGTAACAACTATCTGGGGTAATTTCTCGAAGGTCACATCGCAGGCGGTTTCCACATCCTTCATTACTCGGGAGGATACGTCGCCGGAGTGTAGGGCTTCCTTGCAGAATAGTTTCCGCAGGAAAATTTTCCGGAATACATCGGCCCTCAGGCGGTTTGCCCCTCGGGTCACGCTCTTGATGTTCAGGTAATAATTCAGCTGCCGCATGAAAACGCTGGCAACTACAGTTCCCACCAGGAGGGCGACCATCTGGACAATTTCCTGGTCCGTTCCCGTCCGGATGGTTTCGTCAATAAATTTCTTGCTGAGCCAGATCGTCAACAGCCCAGCGGCAACCTGGAGGACGCCCACCATAACGCGAACGCTCATATTGATGCGTTCACCCCGGGAGTTACGCCATAGCCAGGTTAGGTATTTCATTCGATGACGTTAACTTCTTTCCACTGGTCCACAATGGCGGATACGTCCTGGACCGCCTGGTCCAAGGTCACGTCGTATTCTTCGCAAAGCTTTTCAGCCAGACTCGTCACCGTGAAATCGCCCTGTGCGGCAACGTCCCACAGGAAGGCTGCGGTGGAATTCAGGCACAGCAGGCGGCCAAAATCCAGGGCGCCTACGCCTTCGCCCATAATCACTTTTTCGCCACACACGTCGCGAAGTACAAAACCGTTCTTGATTTTCATAGCTAGAAAATTCCTGGGTGAGTTTTACGATAGATAAAAAGTAAATATTTTCGGACGGGAATTGCCCACTTCCACAGCTTGGCGGCAAACCTGCGGCGTCTGGTGTACAGGTCCCTAAGGATTCCCTTTGCGTTAACGGCGTGAGTGGCGAGGGCCTTTACATCACTAATCTTGCAGTGTTCCCTCAGACACAAGTTGCCATCCCCAATCAAAGTCACGTTCTCGCCCTGGATGCGCTCCACCCGATGGATTACGAAACGGTTCCCATCCACATAGGCAAGGACAATGTCCCCGACCTTGAAATTTTCGGGCTTGGTCAGGACTAGACTTTCCCTACCGCCAATAATGAAGGGCAGCATACTTCTGCCGTTCACCGGGAAGGTGACGGTTACTCCGCTTTCCACCATACGGATCGCTTCCAAGAGAATCTGATCGTCTGTGAGGTTCATCGTGCGGCCTGGTAGCAGACTTCTGCGGCGTTCTCGTCGGGCAGACAATCCAGATGGAACATCTTTACTTCTTGGGCTAGGCGATTTTCCGTGTTGTGCAATCCGTCGGCGATGGCACGATTCCAGCGCATTCCGGAAATACTGACCTTCACGGCCATGTAGGCTTCAATCCCCTTCATGGGGCGGATTACGTTGGCGGGGGCCTGGCTTAAGTCAATAATCCCTTGCAAGGGGATCCTGCGGTTCTTATAGCAGGGCGTCTTGCCGCTCCAGGGGGATCCGTAGACCCAGGCGCCGGAATCCTCGAAACGGACAACGGGATTGTCGTCGTTCAGGAGGTCCGCCTCCTTGAAACGGGAAAGCCACATGCGGGCGTGGGTGCTCTTGCCCGTGCCGCTCTTGCCCAGGAACATATACCCCTTGCCTTCGTAGTCGATGACGGCGGAGTGGAAAAGGGCGGTCATTTCCCCGGCGGTTGCCAGGGCGTACAAAATCATGAGACCATTGTTCAGGGCGAATTTTCTGTAATGATCCGCTTCCTGGGCTGGGAATCTGATGAGGGCGTTCTTGAAACCTGCGCCGCAAATGAGTGCGCCTGTGTTTTTTTTGCCCAGATAGAATACAAAGACGTCCTTGCCGTCGGGAGATTTTCCGCAGATGATTTCCTGGCCTTCGTCTTCCTGGCGGGTTTCTTCCGCAAACTCCACGGGGGAAGTATTGCTATCCACATCCAGGCAAAAAACGGGGGCGTTTTCCGCGGGAGTTACTTCAAAGGGCTGGTAGTTACCCATGAGGGCGAATAGGGCGGGGGCAATTTCCTCCGGAATATTCACCTGGAAAACGTGGCCGGCCACCTTGTAGAATTTCGTCATCTGCATGGCGGAAAAGTAGAAATCCTTTTTTTGTTTTCCAATTGGAATGCTCGCTTATTGAAAAACTTACATAATAACGCGAAAATTGCGTAATTTAGGACCGATTGAAGAAAAAATACTGATTTTTTACTAAAAAACGGGGTGTCGCTCCTTTGTAAATTCTCGTTTATTGACATTTTATCCATGAATCATGGGCTTTTTTTGGGTATTTTTAGCCTTGTATGGGATAGATTTATAATGGTAAAAACTGGGAAAATTAAAAAGAGGTGTGTATGAATCTTTTCCATAAGGTAACCGCAGCTGCATGTTGCGCGTTTGGGCTTACTCTGTTTGCTTCCCAGGCAAACGCTGCTCCTAACCCGAATTTCCACATTTATTTTGCCTACGGCCAGTCCAATATGGCTGGTAACGGCGAAATCGTCCCTTCTGTGGACCAGGCTAAGGATCCCAAGAATTTTATCATGCTGGCATCCCACAATGCAAACGCCAGCAGCCGTAGCGGTCAGACCACCCAGTCTATCGAAATGGGTAAGTGGTATCCCGCTATTCCCCCCATGTTCCATTCCTTTGAAAAGCTTTCCCCTGCAGACTACTTTGGCCGCGCCATGGTGGACTCCCTGCCGGGTGTGACCGTGGGTATTATTCCTGTGGCAATTGGTGCCGTAAGCATCAAGGCTTTCGACAAGGACCAGTACCAGGCTTACTTCAGCTCTGCTGCAAGCTACATCCAGACCTGGGCAAAGGACTACGGTTCCAATCCCTACCAGAGAATGGTGGACTTGGGCAAGAAGGCCAAGGAAGTGGGTGTGATCAAGGGCTTCATCTTCCATCAGGGCGAATCCGATGGTACTGATGATAACTGGCGCAAGACCGTTTACAAGACCTACAAGGACATTGTGGACGCTCTTGAATTGGACGAAAACGAAGTGGCTTTCGTTGCTGGCGAAATGATGAACGACCCCTCGGGTAACTCCGGCCAGGGAAGCTGCTGCTCCAGCAAGAATAGCGGTATCGCCCAGCTGAAGAATAACTTCAAGAAGTTTGGCCTGGCATCCTCTCAGGGCTTGAAGGGTAACGGCGCTGACCCCTACCACTTTGGCCGCGAAGGCGTTATTGAACTGGGTCGTCGTTACTGCTCCGAAATGCTGAAGCTGATCGACAAGACTATTGATCCGGATGCTCCTGCAGTGAACCTGACGGATCCTACCAGCTCTACCGTGCCTGACGCACCTCCCGAAGAATACGGCCCCTATACCGACGTGATCGCAATTCCGGGTACCGTTGAAGCCGAAGAATACAACAAGGGTGGTGCCGAAGTTGCCTACCATGACAATAACAAGGGTAACGAAGGCGGCAAGCTCCGTAAGGATGACGTGGACATTTACCAGCCCAACATGGGTATGGTGGTCGGCTATTGCGAAAAGGGCGACTGGATGAAGTATTCCGTCAACGTCAAGGAAGCTGGCGAATACGACATTACCGCTCTGGTAGCTGGCGACAACGGTACTGGTAGCATCGCCATCTATATGGACGACAAGCAGATTGGTACTGAAATTGTGAATACTGGCGCTGGTTTCGATAAGTTTGACACCGTGAAGGCTGGCACCGCTACGCTTACCGCTGGTGATCATGAATTGAAGCTGGAAGTGACCAACTCCTGGATTGATATCGACTGGGTTAAGTTCACCAAGAAGGCTGCCGATACTCCGGAACCGGGTGACGCTATTGGCAAAACGCTGATGGTCAAGACTAACATGGACAAGGCTCAGTATTTCGATATGAATGGCAATCGCGTTTCCAAGTCTGTTGCCCAGAAGCAGGGCGCCTATGTGGTTCGCATTCCGGGCCAGAAGACCTTTGTTATTCGTAACGAAAAGTAATAAGGAGAATTCTCAATGAATCGCCAAGATATATCCATCGTGAAGCAGATTGCATTTTTTGCAGTCATCGCTATCGCCTTGGGACTGATTTACGGTTAGTATCAGGAGATTTCAAAGAGTTCGAGGGACCCGGCCGGGGGGCTGGGCCCATTTTTTTAGAAAAAAGTTGTTTTTCCCAAATAAAAGGGTAGATTTACTCCTGGTGTTTTGGGATAAGCATAAAAGGGTGTGTGTTATGAATCTTATCCATAAAGTGGCTGCAGTTGCTTGCTGCACGTTCGGTCTCTCCATGCTTGCTCCTCAGGCTGAAGCGGCTCCCAATCCGAATTTCCACATTTACATTGCTTACGGTCAGTCCAATATGGCTGGCGCAGGTCCTATCCAGAATAGTGACCAGGAGCCTCTTGACAATTTTGTCATGTTGTCCGGTATTGACTGTTCTGCTCGAAAGAATAATCCCAGCATTAAGGTTGCCAAGGGCCAGTGGTCCAAGGCAGTGCCCCCCATGTTCCATTGCCAGGAAGGCCTTTCCGTGGCGGACTACTTCGGTAGAACCATGGCCCAGGAAATGCCCAATGTGACCATCGGTATTATCCCGGTGGCTGTGGGTGGCGCCTCCATCAAGCTGTTTGACAAGGACCAGTGGCAGCCCTATGTAAATTCCGCCGAAAGCTGGCTTTCCAACTGGGCTAAGGATTACGACGCCCAGGGTAACGACTATTCCGCCATTATCACCCTGGCAAAGAAGGCTCAGGAAGTGGGCGTCATCAAGGGCTTCATCTTCCATCAGGGCGAAACCGATGGCGGCATGTCCAACTGGGAAACCATCGTCAAGAAGACTTACGACGACATGCGCAAGGACCTGGGTATTTCCGAGGAATTGCCCTTTGTCGCTGGCGAAATGGTGTATAATGGCGCCTGCCACGGCATGAGTACCCGCGTGAACGGACTTTCCAAGTACTTTGCAAAGTTTGGCGTTGCCAAGTCCCAGGGTACGGGCAACCAGTCCGACCGTCTGCATTTCGACCATGATGGCTATGTAGAAATGGGTAAGCGTTATGCCGCTGAAATGCTGAAACTCATTGACAAGACAGTGGACGCAAGTGCTGGTGCTGTGGAAGTTCCCCTCTATGGTGGCGGTTCCGCAGGTAGCGAAAAGCCCGAAGAATATGGCCCCTATGGCGATGTCTTCAAGATTCCGGGCAAGGTCCAGGCAGAAGACTATAACAAGGGCGGTTCTGGCAAGGCTTACTCCGACCTGGATGCTGCCAACCAGGGTGGCGAATACCGCGGTGACGCTGTAGACATCTACAAGGCTGGTATGGGTATGGCTGTGGGCTATACTCAGGCTGGCGAATGGCTGAAGTATTCTGTCCATGTGGAAGAAGACGGCGAATACGAAATGATTGGCCGTCTGGCAGGTACCAATGGCACAGGCTCCATTTCCGTTTACCTGGGCGATGCCAAGATCGGTGAGACCATGGTTTCCGAAAAGGGTCCTGACTATGACACCTATAGCGATGTTAGCGGCGGCAAGGTCACCCTGAAGGCTGGCGATTACGACCTGAAGATTTCCATCGAAACAGACTGGGTGAACATCGACTACATTGAATTCAAGAAGGTCGATGCCGCACTTTCCATTGGCAACAAGCTGATGGTCAAGACCAACATGGAAAACGCCCAGTACTTCGATATGAACGGCAATCGCGTCACCAAGGCAACTGCTCAGAAGCAGGGTATCTACCTGGTTCGCATTCCTGGCCAGAAGGCATTCGTCATCCGTAACGAAAAGTAATTGCGGCGTTTGCAATTATTGCAAAACTACTTGCAAATCATCCCTAAGATTACCTCCCAAAAGGAGGTAATTTTTGTTTTAGAAATCAGGCGCGATGTTGTGTCCGGAAAAAAGGATGATGGGATGTTTGAAAAACTTTTTCGCATGAAGCAGGTGATGACTGCGGCGTTTATGATGGCCTTACCTTACAGCGCTATGGCGGCAACTACTGTAAGCGTAAGCCTTGGGGATAGCATTCGCCCGGTAACTCATGTAGCTTCCGGTTCTCTTTACGGTTTCACCGAAACCCTCCCCAGCAATGTGGATGCCGATGTGGCTCCACTGAACCCTAATGTGTTCCTGGCCCCCGCTCGTAGCGGTTCCGGTCGCCAGCAGGGTATTGGTGGCGCCTTCCTCATTTCTCCCCGCCTCAAGAACACTACCGGTAAGGTTCAGATCCGTCTGGCAGATATTTTGCCCGGCTGGCCCTACCAGTACAAGAACTGGGATCACTGGAAATCCGAAGTCACCTCCGTGGTGAACGACAAGAAGTCCGCAGCCGTCCAGAACTTCGACGGTTACGAAATCTGGAACGAACCGAACGATACTTGGAAGGGCTCCAACAACTTCGAAGCTGACCTGTGGAAGCCTACTTATCAGCTGCTCCGTCAGCTGGATCCCGATGCAAAGATCATTGGACCTTCTTACTCCTATTACAATTCCTCCCGCATGGAAAGCTTCCTGAAGTATTGTGTCGAGAACAATGTGGTTCCCGATGTGATTAGCTGGCACCAGTGGGGTTCCGAGGGCTTCGTGGGCGCTCTGGAAAACTACCGCGCTCTGGAAAAGAAGTACAATATTTCTCCCCGCAAGGTGAGCATTAACGAATATTCCCACAGCAAGCACGAACTGGAAGGTAACCCTGGCGTTTCTGTGCCCTTCATTGCCAAGTTTGAACGTCATGGCGTCGAAAGTGCAATGATTTCCTGGTGGTTCGTACCGCTGCCCGGTCGTCTGGGAAGCCTCTTGACCAAGAACAACGAACGTGGCGGTGGCTGGCATCTCTATAAGTGGTATGGTGACATGAGTGGTTACATGGCCAAGGTCACACCCCCTAACGACAAGAGCGATGGCGTGGACGGTTTCGCCGCCGTAGATTCCAAGAAAAAGGTTGCAAGCATTGTGGTGGGCGGTAACACCCTGGGCAATGTGGACGTCAAGATCGACAAGATTCCGGAATTTTTGGGCAGTAAGGTGGACGTATCCGTGGAATACGTGACCTGGGAAGATAAGGACAAGGCTGTCCCCTCTACTACGCCTGAATCCAGCAAGGAATATACGGTCAATAACGGTTCCATCACGGTTCCCATCGATATCAAGAACGTTTATAATGCCTATCGCATTTACATCACTCCGGTTATTCCTCAGGCTCCCTATGGCGACAAGGCCGTTTCCATCCCGGGAAAGATCGAATTTGAAAATTATGACGTAGGCGGTGAAGGCAAGGCTTATCACGACGACGATTACGAGAACAAGGGCGGAGAATACCGCGACGATGGCGTGGACATCGTGAAGGCTGCCGACGGAGGCTTGGCTCTGGGCTATACTACTGCAGGTGAATGGATGGAATACACCTTCAATGTGGAAGCCGATGGCGAGTACGACGTGACGGCAAACGTATCTACCGCCATGGAAACCGCAGGCTTTATCCTGTACGTAGACGAAAAGCAGGTTCTGGACTCCATTAACGTGGCTCAGATTGACGAATCCTTCGATGTTTATAAGGAACTCAAGCTGGGGTCACTCCCGCTGACCAAGGGAGAACACGTTCTTAAAGTGCAGATTACCAAGAGCTACATCAATCTGGACTGGATCAAGTTCGCTCTCCCTGCAGTTGAAAATTCCAAGGACACCGTCCCTGAAGAACCTAAGGATACTACTCCTGATTTCTTCCTGGCTCGCCTTCAGGTGACGGGTCCAACTTCTTACGGCGTCTTCGACCTTCAAGGTAACCTGCTGGGCCACGTTTCTGGCCAGGGCCTGCAGGAACTGAATGTCAAGACCGCAAATCTGGTAAATCGCTCCGGTATTTACCTCCTTAGGTCCCAAAAAGGCGGAAAAACGCTTAAAATGAGCGTTTCCAAGTAACAAAACACAAATCTTATTCAAACACCCCATTGACATTTTATCAATGAAACATGTTTTTATTGGTAGAATGTCATTCTTATTTGTGGGTATCTTTATGAAAAAGGAAACGGGGTGTGGTGTACCCTGTAAAAGGAGTCCTTATGGGATTGTTTAGAAATTTTGTGAAGAGCGCTGTTCTGGGTGCCGCATTCGTTGGCGCCGCTTCCGCAGCAACCGTTTCAAATCCGTGGATTTATTCCGACGTGCCGGACCTTTGCATCGCAAAGGGTGAGGGCGACAACTACTACATGGTCAGTACCACCATGCATTATGCACCTGGCGTACCTATCATGAAGTCTACGGATCTTTCCAACTGGCGTACCGTCAATTACGCCTACCAGACCTTGGTCAATAACAACAAGATGAACCTTGAAGGCGGCGAAAATGCCTATGGTAAGGGTTCCTGGGCTTCTGCCATTCGTTATCACAAGGGCAAGTGGTACATTCTGACTCCATCTTATACCACCAACAAGACTCATCTTTATATTACCGACGATATTGAAAACGGCCCCTTTGTAGAAAAGCAGCTGCCGTTCTATCATGACCCCAGCTTCTTTATGGACGATGATGGCAGCGCTTACGTGATTTATGGTGGTGGTCAGCTGAACATCGTAAAGCTGAAAGCAGACCTTTCTGGTCCGGATGGTGGCTCTACCGTATTGGTGAGCGAATCTTTGCGTAACCAAACTTCTGGTACAAGCAGCTACATTGTTGCTCTCGAAGGCGCCCACATGGAAAAGGTGGACGGCAAGTACTATCTGTTTGGCATTAGCTGGTATGGCCCTTGCCGTACTGAACTGGTGTTCCGTTCCGACAAGCTGATGGGCGGCTATTCTGGCAAGGTATTCCTGCAGAAGAATGGTGTGGCTCAGGGCAGTATCTTCCAGACTGATGCCGGCAAGTGGTATGCTTACCTGTTCCGCGACAGCGGTGGCATTGGCCGTATTCCCTACCTGATGGAAGTGGAATGGAAGGATGGCTGGCCTACTGTTGTGGGCGGCGCCGCTCCTGCTACTCTTAACCTTGAAAACGAAGTGGATCCCGGCTACGGCATGGTGACTTCCGACGATTTCGATGGCGATGAACTTCCCCTGGAATGGCAGTGGAACCACAATCCCGATAACAAGAATTGGGCCCTGAAGGATGGCAAGTTAAGAATTACTACTGGCCGTACCGATAGCAAGCTCTACACTGCAAAGAATACCCTGACCCAGCGTACCTATGGTCCCAAGTGCTCTGGCCGTACTCTGGTGAGCGGCAAGGACATGAAGGATGGTGACGTAGCTGGCTTGGTTGCCTTGGCTGACTCCCTGGGCTTTGTGGCTCTCGAAAAGTCCGGCAATAGCTTTGAAGTGGTTTACTACGAACGTGAATACAAGCTCAAGAGTGTTGCCATTAACGGTGACGAAGCCTACTTCCGCATTGACTTTGATTTTACCAAGGACAGAGCAAAGTTCTACTATAGCCTTAATGGCTCCAGCTGGACCCAGATCGGTAACGAACTGAAGTTGCCCTACACCTTGGGCATGTTCGTGGGTTACCGTTTCGGCCTGTTCAACTTCGCGAAGAAGACTGCTGGCGGTACCGCTGCCTTTGACTGGTTCAAGGTGGGCGACAACGAAAACGACGAAATTTACCTGGATAACGCTGCTGCAGAACCGGTTCCTCAAACTGCTCATAACGCAACCCAGACTCCGTGGGCAATTCCTGGCCAGATCGAAGCAGAAGACTTCGACGATCCGGGTAAGGGCAAGGGCGGCCCCTCTTACAGCGATGGCGATTCCGACAATAAGGGCGACAGCGACTACCGTAAGGATACCCCGGTGGATCTGTACGTGAAGTCCGGCGACCGCATTGTGGTGGGCTATATCCAGAAGGACGAATGGCTGGAATACACCATCAACGTGGCTAAGGCTGGCGATTACACTATGTTTGCCGCAGTTGCATCCGATGGCGGCTCTAGCTTCAAGCTGTCTCTGGATGGCAAGGACCTGACCGACGAAATTACCGTTCCTAAGGCTAATAAGGCTGCTGGCGATTCCGCCCAGAATTTTGATGACTACAGCAAGGTAAAGGCTAACGTGACCCTGCCCGCTGGCGAACACATCCTGCGATTCACTGCAACTGCAGACTGGTTCGACATTGACTACTTCAACTTCGCCGAAGGCAAGGACGCTACTGACCCCGCTCCCATCAAGACGGAAGATCCTCAGAATCCTGATGGTATTGGTCTGGTCAAGTTCGCTGAAGAACGTGGCGTGCAGAACTACCGCGTGTTTGACCTGAAGGGCCATATGCTGGGCATGATCCGTTCCAACGGTATGGACATCGTGAATGCTACCCGCCAGTTCGTCAAGAGCAACGGCGTGTACATCGTGAAGCCCGTCTCCGGCGGTCTCCTGCACAAGGTGAACGTAAGATAACGCAAGGGGGTTAATAAGACGCAAGGGGCTCTGCCCCTTGGAACCCCGAAAAAAAGGCTATGCTTTCACAGGCTTTTGCCTGTTTAGCATGCCTTTTTTTGTTTGAGTGGAAGCGGAGCTTCCTACTCAAAGAAATCTGGACGGATCTAGTGGCAAATTCGGGAATCCTATGGACATTTCGTCCATAGGTTTTTCTTTATTACTTGCTTATTTTCTCCTGCGGGGTATAGTTTTAGGATAGCAGGAACTGGAGTGGTGTCTGGTTCCATTATTAAGGAGAATGGGATGTTTTGTAGAAAACTTTTGACAGCTGCTGCTGTCTTTTCTGCTGTCGCAACTAGCGGCTTTTGCGCCTCTGTTCAGACTCAGAATCTGAATGTTAACGGTTCCAATCGAAATATGATGGTTTATGCGCCTACTAATATCGAGAAGGATCGTCCCCTGATTATCCAGATGCATGGCATGAATCAGGATGCAAAGTACCAGCACGATGCCGCCAAGTGGGAAGAAATTGCAGATACCGCCCGTTTTGTGGTGGTTTTTCCCAATGGTGAGAATAAGTCCTGGGATATTTCCGGCGATAAGGACGTGAACTTCCTGAAGGCCATCATCAGCGAGATGAATACCAAGTACGGTATCGACAAGAAGCGCGTGTACGTTTCCGGATTTTCCATGGGCGGCATGATGAGTTATCACGCTGCCAACAAGATGGGCGACATGATCGCGGCAATCGCCCCTTGCTCGGGATATCCTTTTGGTGCCGGCGCCTCAAGCAAGCGCATGATGCCCATTATCCACACTCATGGAACAACCGATGATGTGGTGGGCTATAGCGGTGGCGCCGACTATGTGAAAAAATGGGCAAATTACGAAGGCTGCGGCGCGTCCGAAAAGATTTCCCAGTACCCGGTGGGGCGCACCTCATCTCAGGCTTCTCTGGAAGTGTGGACCGGCTGTAAGGATAATAGCGAAGTCCGCCTGATGACTATTGCAGGTAAGGGCCACTGGTACTCTATGGACTTGGCCAGCGTCAACACCTCCGACGAAATCTGGAATTTCGTAAAGCGCTTCTCTCTGGATGGCGCTACTGCGGATCCGTCCATCGAGCCGCCTTTTGTTGAACCCACCAACCGCGATGAAATTTATAATGGCGGCTTTGACTCTACGGCAAATGCCTGGACCTTGCAGACCCATGGTGATGCTTCCGCTACCGGCGCGGTCAAAGATGGCGCCTACAACTTCAATATTTCTGCAGTGGGCGCTCAGCCCTACACCGTGCAGCTGATCCAGCATAACCTCCATCTGGAAAAAGACCAGTGGTACGAAATCAGCTTTGACGCAAGCGCCGCTGCCGCCCGCAAGCTGGAAGTGAACGTGGAACAGCACGAGGATCCTTGGGCTAGCTACCTGGCGGAAAAGCAGAATTTCGATATTGGCACCAGCGCCAAGACTTACACATTCCAGTTCCAGATGACCGCCGCTACGGATACTAACAGCCGCCTCAGCTTCAATGCTGGCTCCGATGCAGTGAACATGACGCTGGACAATGTAAGCATTAAAAAGATTTCCGCACCGGAACAAGCGCAAGTGATTGGAAGTTCGTTAAATGGTGCCGCCCTGGCATCCCGTCAGTACAGCATTTATTCTCTGTCGGGCGAATTCCTGGGCAAGTTCCGCGCCAGCAATTCCATGGAACTTCAGGATAAGGCGAAGGCTCTCGTCAAGAAGTCCGGCGTATACATGGTCCGCTCTGGCAGTACCTTCAAGAAGGTTCATGTTGGAAAATAAGCCGTTGTAAATATGTCAATGAAAGGTTGTAAGATGGGCTGGAACCTTTTAAATGCAAAAGGTAGTTTTAGAGGAAAGAAATCAGGAGTATAAAGATGTCAAAGAAATCTCGCGTTTCCAGCCGCGTTTTCGCCGCTGCCGCACTTGCAACCCTCGGATTTGCAGCAACTGCAAATGCCCATCCCGACAGTTTGGTGCTTACGCCCCCGTTGGGTTGGAACAGCTGGAACGTATTCCATGAAAACATCAACGAAAATCAGATCAAGGAAGTTGCCGACGCAATGGTGACCTCGGGTCTCCGCGACGCGGGCTACATCTACCTGAATCTGGATGACAACTGGATGCATACCAAGCGTGACGCCAATGGTGACCTCCAGAATCACCCGACTACATTCCCCAGCGGCATGAAGGCTCTGGCCGATTACATTCACGCCAAGGGATTGAAGTTTGGCGTTTATGGCGACCGCGGTAAACGTACCTGCCATCATTACAACTCCAAGTGGGACAGCGAAAACGGCTCCTACATGCACGAAGAACAGGACGCCAAGAAGTTCGCCGAATGGGGCGTAGACTACCTGAAGTACGATAACTGTGACCCCGCACCTAATTCCAACCAGGAAGAAGATTACACCCGTATGTCCAAGGCGCTCCGCAATTCCGGACGCGACATCGTGTTCAGCATTTGCGCCTGGGAATATAAGGACTGGATGCCGAAAATCGCTCACCTGTGGCGTACCACTTTTGATATTGGTCCCGAATGGAGATCCACCTCCTGGTATCGCGGCATTTACGAGATTATCGATGCCAACAACAAGTATTGGGAAATTGCAAAGCCCGGCAAATGGAACGACCCGGACATGCTCGAAGTGGACAATAGCAAGCTGACCTACGAAGAACAGAAATCCCAGATGACTATGTGGTCCATCATGGCCGCACCTATCATGATCAGTTCCGATGTTCGTAAGATGTCTACTCAGGTCAAGGACCTTTACCTGAATAAGGATATGATTGCCATCAACCAGGATTCCCTAGGCGTTCAGGGCCATCGCATTTCCAATAAGGATGGAAAGCAGATTTGGACTAAGCCTTTGAAGAATGGCGACATCGCTGTGGCTCTCCTCAACGACAATACTTCTCCCCAGACCATCGAATGCAACTTTGCTGATATTGGCGTTACTGGCGAAGTGGAAGTTCGCGATGCCTGGCAGAAGAAGGATCTTGGTGCAAAGTCCAGCGTATCTGCTGAAGTTCCTGCACACGGTTCCGTGCTGTTGCGCTTGATTCTCAAGCCGGTTCCCCGCGAACCCTTTGGCGGTAAGGCCTGGGCTATTCCGGGCAAGATTGAAGCGGAGGACTTCGATATTAACGGTGTCGGCGCAGGCAATACCACCTACAACGAAAAGGATTCCGAAAACCATGGCAATTCCGATTACCGCAAGGGCACCGGCGTTGACCTGTACGAAAAGGATGGCGGCAAGATCGTGGTGGGCTACAATCAGGCTGGCGAATGGCTGGAATACTCCGTGAACGTTGCTGAAACCGGCGAATACACTATGTTTGCCGCAGTTGCTTCCGCCAATGAAACTTCCAGCTTCAAGCTGTCTATGGATGGCAAGGATATTACGGAAGAAATCGCAGTCCCCAAGGGCGAAGGCGAAGACAATTACGATGATTTCCAAAAGGTTCAAGCAGCTGTGAATCTGACAAAGGGTGAACACATCTTGCGCTTCACCGTCACTGGCGACTGGATGGACATTGACTACATCACCTTCGTAACGTCTAATTGTGAAGAGGATGGATCTCATTGTGCAGAAACTTGCGGAGGCGTCGAATGTAAGGACGCCATTGGCAGTAAGGTCGCCGAGCCTAGCCGAGGCGCTGTGCAAAGCCGAGGTGCCCAGAGCAAGTTCACTGTAAATGGCAAGCGCCTGAACAGCCTCCACAGCGGAGCTAAGCACATCAAGGTCTTTACCCGCTAAGCACCCCAAAGGTCACCGAGCATCGCCGAGGTGCCGAAACGCTTCTTGGATAAAACGTCCACAAAACTTCCTCGCAGATAGATTCTGCGGGGCTTTTTTGTAGGTATCTTTATCATTGCAGAGATAATTGTGGTGGTTGCTCTGTGTTGTTTTTTTGCGGCTGGTTACCGCATGAGAGGAAAATATGGGAATGTTTAGAACTGCAGCCCTTGCGGCACTTTTGACAGTCAATTCTTTTGCAATTACAAATCAGTTTCGCGGTACCAACTGGGCCGATAAGCGAGACAACTTTGTGTCCGACGTGCTGGTACTTTCGGGCATGTCCTTGAACATGACCTACGAATCCGCCTACGCACTCTCTGATCGCGTTATGGGGCAGTTCGTAGAAAAACTGGGCATTAACAGCCTGCGTATTCCAATCAATGAACCTACCGCTTCTACGGCATGGGGCTATTACCAGGGAATTATCGATGGTATCTTAGCTCACGGCCGCGTGGTCATTGGCTATTGGGGCCCCGCACAGCCTAGCGGCCCCAAGAACATGGATGACTGGTGGAAAATGTGGGACACTGTGGTCAAACAGTACGGCGATAATTCCGACGCCTATTTTGAAATTTTCAACGAACCCCACATGTATACCAAGGACGAGTTACGTAATTTGTATGCAACCTGGCTGGAACGTTTCCCCGATGTGCCTCGCGATCATATTCTGCTGGACGGTACTGGCTTGGCTTGGAATGTGCCTGAGATTGCCGACGATCCCCGCTTTGATGGGTGCCTTTTCGCAGTCCACGAATACACCTTCTGGAATATGAGCATTACCACCGAAGAAGGCTGGAAGAATAGCTTCAAGGGAAAGGTGGGCAAGTACGCTGACCGCACCGTCTGTACGGAATGGGGCGGCGCCATGGGCCCCGGCGACAAGGCTGGCGTTCATTACGAGAAGATGGATTATAACGATCCTAATCCCACCAACTACTTCATGGCATACATTCGCGGTATGTCCGAACAGCTGCGCGAATGGCAGATGGGTAGCTTCTACTGGGTAGGCCTTCGTGATGGTGACTGGTACAGCATGGTCACACGTTCTGGTGAAGGTGCAAATACCACCCTTGAAATCGTGAACCAGTCCGGCGTGGACCGCATGCAATATTCCTGGACGGATACCGTTGCTGTGGAACCTGTTCCCCAGAGTCCGTTCAAGGGCGTGGCGAATGCAATTCCTGGCAAGATTGAAGCGGAAGACTTTGACGTTCCCGGCGTAGGCAAGGGTAACGAATCTTACAGCGATAAGGATTCTAAAAATCAGGGTGACAGCGATTACCGCAAGGACGACGCTCCCGCAGTTGATCTTTACAAGAAGAGTGATGGTCGCATTGTGGTGGGCTATAATCAGACAGGCGAATGGCTGGAATACACCGTGAACGTTGCTGCAACGGGCGAATACACCATGAACGCTTCTGTAGCCTCCGCTAACGAAACCTCCGGCTTTAAGCTGTCTATGGACGGCAAGGATATTACGGAAGAAATTGCAGTCCCCAAGGGCGCATCTCTGGATGATGAGAGTGCAAACTATGATGACTATCAGATGGTCTCCGCCAAGGTGAACCTGACCGAGGGCGAACACATCCTGCGCTTTACCGTTACCGGTGACTGGATGGACATTGACTACATCGAATTTGAAAATAAAGACGCACCGGATGCCATCGGCCGTAAGGTCGCCGAGCCTAGTCGAGGCGCTGAACGCAATAAGGTCACCGAGCGAAGCCGAGGTGCTGGCTCCTTCACCGCAGATGGCAAACGCCTTGGCCGCCTCCGCAATGGCGCCAAGTACATCAAGGTCTTTAGCCATTAAGCTTTAACACACATCCCAAATAGGGGTCGCGAGTAAAATCGCGGCCCTTTTCCCATCTAGAAGCTCGCTAAATGCTATATTATTGCACTCAATAACCCGCGGATATACTATGCAGAAAGAATTCGAAAAAGCTCTGGAAAAACTGCTGAACTTCAAGGTGACGGATGAAAAGTCCGCCGCACAGTACAACGACTTGTTCAAGCAGATGGTGACCGCTTCCGTGAAGGTAGTGAACGAAACGGATTTCGCCGCCCTCATCAACCAGAAGGTCGAAGCCGCCGAGAAAAAGTACGGCGCCAAGATGGAACCCTCCGACGAAAACGACCTGTACAGAAAGCTCCGCGACGTAGTTCGCTTTGAAATGTCCCGCGAGGCAATCCTCAACAATGTGGATTATGAACTCTGCTGTACCGATGTGAACTACAAGAATGCTCTGGGCAAGTTCCAGGCCGACTTGGAAAAGATCGTTCCCAACGGTCAGCCGGAAGTTCTCGCCTCCATGTCCCAGGCTCTTTACTCTGACTTTACCAACTTTTTCGTCAGCGAAACTCTGGACATGGTGGCCGATGCCAAGATTTACCAGATGCCTGAATTCCGCGCCCTCCAGCTGAATGCCCTGGGCAAGGAAGTTCGCACCTGCGCTAATATTGTGAAGCAGCAGAATTCCAAGCCCCAGAAATCCGAAACAGTGACGGATTGGTTCCGCGTTATGTTTGTGCTGCCCGCCCTGCTGTTCAAGAAACTGTATGCAGTGAACATGGTGAATTTCTTCGAAGTTTCCCAGAAGTATGTGGACGATGCCGCCCACATGTTCAACATCTTCCAGCGTAATTTTGAATCCTTCGTCCCCGGTGATGAATACAAGATTCTGCTCCACTTCCTTGCAGAACTGGGCCTGAGCAACTGCTTTACCGTTCGCCCCAAGGTCGCAGGCTCCAAGTCCGCCGAGCAAGGCCGAGGTGAAGTAGTAAACTAATTTGGAATACTTGTTTCCTAAAAAGGCTATCTTTTTAGGAAAAATGAGAGTATATTATTAGTACTTCTCTCTCTCTAAATATTAAGCCTCGCTCCTGGGATGGGTAGCGAGGCTTTTTTTTGCTTTAATCTGCGTTATTTTATCCTACATCACTTCTGCAAAATGATGTAGCGGCCGCGGGGGAGGCCCCTGGTGTACTGTTCCGGAGAGGCGGATGTGCCAGACTTTTCTGCATAAGGTACATTGCGGACTAGATTTCCGTTCAGGTCGAATACCTTCACGTTCTTGGCGGCGACGTTCCCCGCAGAGTTTCCTAGAACGTTCCCCAGCGAGTTCCTCTGCGGGTTTGCTGCGATGGCATCCGGAGTCTGCAGGGAGTCACCCGAGTCGCTGGGCAGTTCCTTTTCCTCCAGGAGAGTTAAGTCGAACTGGTCCAGATTGGGACCGTCATTGCCATCGACGGTAGTGAACGTCAGGCTGTTTTCCCCGGGGGCTAGCTTCAGCTTTGTGGTCAGAGTTTTCCATTCGGTCCAGCTGCTGGTCTTGCCAAATGTTTCGTTAACGGCGTCCGCCACCGCCGTTCCGTCGGGTAGCTTTCCACTGCTAGAAATATCCAGCTTACGGTCTTCCTTGGAGCCATTAGTGTAGTCTATGTCCAGCTGGTACATACCGTACTTTTCAACACTGACCTTTACGAGCAGGCTGCCGCCCTTGTCAAAATTCACATAGCCGGTACCCGCAAAACCTGTGTTGGAACTTTCCACAACTCCGCCGGTAATTATGCCGCTTTCTGCCTGGTAGGCCTTTTCCGCCACCGGTTCAGGAGGAGTGGGCTCCACATAACCCGCGTCGCAAACAGTGGGGCTCGTAAGGGTAGCGCCGGCTCCCGCCTTCACCGCGGCTTCCACGTCATTTACGTTCAGCATGAATCCGGTGTAGTCATAGGGCGGCGTAAAGGAAGTGCCGTTTCCCTTGGTATTGCCCGTGCAGTTGGTGTACTTGTTGTCGATGGTTTCTGCAACGCCGATGGTTCCGGAAAGTCCCAGATAAATGGGCTCTCGTTCGTCGATAAAGTGGTTGCGTTCGGAACGGATGGTGCACTGGTAGCCAGGAGCCATGCCCAGCACATCCACGCCGGCGGTAATGCTGGAGTTGCCGGTGATCAGGTTGTTCACCACATGAATATTCCCGTAGCGGCAGCGGGGCTTGCGCTGGTTTGCGGCCACCCACCAGTTGAACATGTAGGTCACATTCAGCTTGCCTTCGCTTTCCGGCTCGGAATCGCTACTGCCAATCAGGTTAGAAAGATTGTGTTCGCTCTTTTTCTTGTAGCCGAACTTACACCAGGTAAAAGTCACGTTGTCCGCGCCCTTCACCACGTCGGCGTTACCATCCTGGCCGTCCCAGAATTCGCAATGGTCAATCCAGATGTTGCTGGGATACTTGCCGGAGCTACCTTCGATAGTCAAGTTGTCCCAGGCCTGAGTGGAGTTGGAACCGGGGCCTTCCACCACGATGTTGCGGAGGATGATATTCTTCGCAGCCCCTGCAATACGGATGCAGGCATTCAGCTTTGTGCCCGCCTTTAACCCGATAATCGTCTTGTTGCTTCCGTCGATGACCAGGCGGCTACCGGAACGATCCTGCCAGCCATCGCCCAGAGTGCCGTCGATGTAAATCACCTTGGGCGTGGTTCCCTTTACCAAGCTCTGGAGCGTGCTAAAATCACGGGCTGTATCGGCCACCACATTTCCGCCACCAGTCACCTCGAAAGCGGTGCTAGAGCGGCCCGAGCGCGTTGCCCAGCCAATAGGCTTGCATTGGTCTGCTGCCGCATGGACTTCTAGGGCTGCACAACCAAAAATCAGTGCGATTTTTGCAAAATTCTTAAGGGGAATATCCAAACGATTCATTTTATACACCTCATCCCTAAAATACCTTTTATTTCCCCTTTTGACAAAAATCTTTTAACACTCTTTTATCTGCAAAAAAATCAGCCGAGAAACTATATTTCACCCATTCACCTCCCTTCTGGAGATTACCATGAGAAAGTTTAATTTCGGCGAACAGGCTCTGATTGGCAAGCTGATCGCAAACTCTGCAGACGCTACTGCAAATTTCCCCATTAAGGCCCTGGAATCCCTCTTCCAGGATAACAAGGTCACCTTCCACAACGACGAAGTGGCATACTTCAACTTCTACATCAACGAAGGCAAGGAAGACACCGTCAAGGAAAAGTCCAAGGTGTTCATCAACAAGGTCCTGGAGGCCATCACCCTTTTGGATTACCTCAAGAATCAGGGTCTAGTATTGGAACTGGATTCCGGAAAGGATTCCGCTGTCACCTTCGGTGACGACGTCTCCTATGTTTCCGCCGGCATGGTGGAATCCCGCGTGTACATTGAAGCAGGTCTTATTTCCGAACAGCTGGTCCGTTTCGTCAACAACTCCATCTACGTCACCGAGCCCCTCAAGGAACTTCAGGCCAACGAATTCAAGGGCTTCGAAGACGACATGCTGGCTCAGGCCACCGCACAGACCAAGAAGACCGGCAAGGCAATTCTTCTCGCTTTCCTCGCCGTGCTGATTTCCGTTGCAGGTGTGGTACTTTCCTCCATGGGTATTCTCGGTGGTAAGACTGCTGAAGTGCAGGACAATTCCGCAGCCATCGTCCAGCCGCTGGAAAAGATCCAGGGCGTTCTGGAAAACAACATGCTCCCCGCTATGGCAGACCTCAAGACCGAAATCGCTGGCGTCAAGACCGCAGTCTCCGAGCTGGATGCAGAACCTGTCGATCTGGATGACCTCAAAAAGGACTCTAAGGACGAACCCAAGCAGGACGACTCCAAGAAAAAGTCCAAAAAGCGTAAGCGCAAGTAACCCTACGTCATCCTGAACCATGTCATTCTGAACGAAGCACCGAAGGTGCGAAGTCCTATGTCATTCTGAGCGAAGCACCGAAGGTGCGAAGTCGAAGAATCTAGGACATTTTTTAGCTATCTCGAGTACTTTCGGGGTGGCTTTTTTTCTTTATAAAAACCTTATTTATCCTCCAAAATTATGGATTTTAATGCAAATAATAACTTTGCGTTATTGTTTTGGCAAGAATAATGTATTTGAAAGTGGGAGAGAGAGTAGCTACCTTATGGCCGTTCAAAAGAAAACGACCTAAACAACAAAAGAGGTTTAAAATGAAAAAGTTACTCGTTCTCGCTACCATCGCTCTTTGCGCTGCATTCACTGCTTGCAGCGATGCGAAAAACAGCGTGGCTCCTTCTTTTGAAAATGATACCGCTGTCAGCTACTCCGAAGAACACATGTTTACAAGCTGCAGAGCTGCCGCCGATACCAACGCTGTCATTGACTTCGACTTCGATGCCGTTAACGGCACCAGCACTTTGACCCGCACCTATCATCACGACTTCATGGACGGTGCAGAAGCCGCTTGCGCCGCCGTGAAGAAGAACGCCGTGAGCGAAGAAAAAATTAACTGCACCGACACCGCCGTAGAAATTGTCACCGAATTCCAGAACCTGACTGCTGACGACTATCGTGCCATGGTCGAAACCGATTGCTGGATGGAGAAGTAAGATGATTTGGGTATGCTACTTTATTGCCGTGCTCCTGATCGTCTGGGGCGTCTCTCTAGTCATTCGCGACCGCGCTATGGATTATTCCCGCCAGAAAGAGTTGAGCCTTGCGAACTCCTTCGAAAAAATGGTACCCAGTGAACCCGTCTTCGCCTGGATTTCTGTAAGGGACAGTATCGTCAATCCGTCCCGCGCCATTCCCGCAGGATACGCCTTCTGCGCAGACGGCTCCCTCTATAGCATTAGCGGTAGCGATGTGAACGTTGAAGGGTGTCACCGCACTTGCCTGGGCTTCTATCCCGGCAAGGTAGAGGAAATCCGCTCCTACATCAAGTTCCTGAGATCCCGCTTGAGCATGATTGCTCCCCAGGCAATCCGCTGGATTCCCAAAAACGGAGGAACCACAAAGTTCTTTTTCATGGACGGGAAACTCTTTGCAGGTAACACCTTCAGCAACACCCCTCTCGGTGACTGGTTCGAAAGCCGCTGCCAGAAAATCCTATCCAAGATAGAACGGAATTAAACTCGAAAAAATTATTTGACAATCTTAAATCCTGTGCTGATATACCCTGTGTATGGCACAGGATTTTGAAGTTGATATTATGCCGGGGTTGCACTGTTGGAATTTTGCCGACAGACGCCCCTTGACCATTAATGTGATTGAACCTTTCCGGGATGGCTTAGGTTGGGACGAAATTCCGGGAAGCTTTCGGGAGTTTCTCTCCTGCGATACACCCAAGCGGGATTATCCCGGGCTGTACAAGTTCATTACAGAACAATACATCCTGCGGTGTGAATCTCGTCGGGTCCATTTCGTGCCCAGGGCCGTCCCCGCAGACGATTTCGCCTGTGAGCTTCTGATTCGGGAAAAATTCTTCTGGGCCTGTGAGGAAACCAACAATCAACAGCCCGTTGCCGACACCGTTTTGGATAGTTCGTTTTATTCTCGCCGTTATGAGGTCGCCCTCCACTCTTTGGAAGTCAAGGGCTTTTATATGTCGGGGTCGGAACTTCGCGCGGAAATCGGCTATAGCATTGTGGTGCGTCCGGCGCGCCCGCTCCCTACCCGGTTGGACGAACTGAAAAATGCCATTTACAACCCTCAGGAAATACGGGATCTGTTCGCCTGTTGCGCCCTCCATTTTGAGGAACCCGGAAGTATACGCTTCTTTAAGGATGTGATGTATGGTGCCGCCTACATCGATCCCACCAAGGCCCCCGCCGTCGAAGAAGAGCGGGTGTTCCGCATGTTAAAGAATCGGTATACGGATTGCAACGACAAGAAGGCCTTTCTCAAGACGGAAGAGACCATTAACCGCATCAAGCTGGATCCTCTGAGCTATGTGGATGACGAAGACGAACTCGTCGCCAACCTAGCAAGAGCACTGGTGTCGTAGCAACGCCCTGTGAAACGATCTACTTGACTAACGATGCTGCATAATATATATTTATGACGGTGTAAATGTCGTAGTAAATGTCTATGTATTTGTCTTTGTAAATGTCGGTGTAAATATGAACCCTCCTCCATTCCAGTTGAATTCCCAAATACTGACTTTAGCGGCTGAAATCTCGGCGCTGGTGGAACGTTTTGTTATTCGCTTAGAAAAGACTGATAGTCTGAAATTGCGTAGGGCAAATAGAATCAAAAGCATTCATAGTTCCCTAGCCATAGAAGGTAACTCCTTAAGCGAAAACGCAGTGAGTGACATTATTAACGGTAAACGGGTTTTGGCTCCTGCTCGAGAAATTCTCGAGGTAAAAAATGCCCTTGCCACATACGAATTGTATTCTAAACTTAATCCGTTCTCTGTAAAGGATTTGCTGAAGGCTCATGGCGTGATGATGCAAGGAATAACTCCCGATGCCGGCAAATTCCGAAACTGTAACGAGGGCGTCTTTAAGGGAAAAAAGTGTGTTCATTTGGCTCCGCCACCCAATATGGTCCCTGAGTTGATGAAAAATCTTTTTGATTGGTTGAAAGTGAGCAAGGACCATATGCTCATTCGATCCTGCGTATTTCATTATGAATTTGAGTTCATTCATCCATTTAGTGATGGAAATGGCCGAACTGGGCGCCTATGGCAATCGCTGATTCTAGGAAAAATGAACCCTGTTTTTGAATTCTTGCCTGTGGAAAACATGGTTTTTGCTAATCAGCAAAAGTATTATGATGCGATTGCGGCTGCTACAAAGGCTGGAGAGTCGAGTCCCTTTATTGAATTTATGCTGCAGAATATTCTTGAAACTCTGAAAAAGTACAAGGATGTCCCATTTGACGGTTCTGAATCTGAATTTAAGATGGATTTGACCGATCGCCAAAATAAGATTCTTGCCTTGCTACGAGATAATTCTGTGACAATAGATGCCCTCGCAAAAAAATTAAAGGTGTCCGCAAAAACAGTTGAACGTGATTTGGCTAAGTTGCGAGAATGCGATTTAGTGGAACGAAGTGGCTCCGATAAGACCGGCCGTTGGCTTGTTAAGTAAGTCACCCTGAGGACTTTCTGGGTCAGCTTTTTTTATGCGCTTTTTTACAATTCCCCGCCTTGGGCTGATATGCTTTGCGAAACAAATTGATTTCTAAAGCACTTAGCCACACCAAAGGAATGGGGAGTATGATAGAATGTTTATTTACTGGACTGAATCAGTATTTTGGAACGATCGCTTTTGTAACCATGATTGTGAGCGTATTGCTGTTTGTTCGGTATTGAAAAATTTTACAAAGAAATTTCGTACAAACGGGTTCATTACAACGTGTATAGTAAAGAATAGGGGATAGGCCTATTACGCAGGGCAATTTAGCCCTGTGAACAAAAATGCTGTACATGAATAAATCTTTGCGTCATGATTCTTTTTGCAGGGATGGGCTTGCCGATGTGAGTACGTTCCTGGAATTTGTGGAATACCTGGCTTCCCAGAATGCGGATTTGCTGGCAATCATCAACCTTTTGGACCTGAGTACCCTGGAGCGGATTCCTGCGGACTTCAGTGATACTGCAAACACGGGGTATGCAGATCTCGCGTTCCGTGCAAAGGTTAAGAAGGAATACTTGCGGGGTGGTCCCGTACAGGTGTGCGTTGGTTTCCTGGTGGAGCACAAGTCCTATATGGACGACGAAGTCCTGGAGCAGCTCCGCAAGTACCACTACCACCTGATGGTTGAAAAGCTGAAGGAAAATGCGGTCAAGGGTATTCCTTCCGTTGCGATTATCCTCTATAATGGCAAGGATGATTGGAATCCGCTGGAAAAGTTGGACGATTACCCCGATGTATTGCGGGATATTGTGCTTCCCTTCAAGGGCGTCTTTGTGGATGTGGATGATGTTCCTGATGAGACCTGCATTGAAAAGTTTAGCCCTCGCTTGGGTGCGTTTATTGTCGCTCTGAAATACTCCCGCGATCCGGAAGCCCACAAGGATGTCTTCAAGAAGGTTCTGGACCGGATTGGAACCCCTAAGAAGGTAGATGGAACCCTTGACTTGGTCGCCTCCATTGATGTATATTTGAATGGCTGGCTTTCCAAAACCTTCGAGGAGGAACTCAAAATGGATTTTGTTAGACCGCCGTATGAGACAATTGCTGACGCACAGCGCAAAAGGCAAGAAGCCCTCGAGAAGAAACTTGCTGAAAAGGATGCAGAAATTGCTGACAAGGACGCAGAAAACGCATCCTTGGCTGCAGAGAATGCTTCTCAGGCTGCTCGCATCAAGGAACTTGAAGCAGCTCTCGCCGCCAAGTAAACACTCGTCACTCGCGCCCGTCATTCTGAGCGAAGCACCGAAGGTGCGAAGTCGAAGAATCTAGGTCAGCTTTTTTAGTCATCTCGAGGATTCTCGGGGTGGCTTTTTTTGTCGCTTCTGAAGCGACCTCATGGAGCTATCAAAGGGTTATTTTTGTATTCAAAAGGAGGCTGGTATGAACGACCCGCGCAATACAAAAAACTTGGATAGCTTGAAATTCTGCATCTATTACAAGGGGGAGGAGGAAAATCCTAATAACCCTCAGTCACCCAGTTACGATAGGGCGGCTGGATTCGCCTGGATATCCGAGAGCATCGCTTGCAGACATGCCGATGGCGATGTGGACGTGTTCTTGGATTACGTCATCTCGCACATGGGCAAGTGGGATCCTTATAGCTTCATAGAGCGCTTCGGCGACTACTTGCTTGCCAACACCAATATCCCCCTGGAAGACAAGATCAGGTTCGTAGAAAAGAACTTCGTACCCAATCACCCCATCCTCGCCAAGCTCAAGGAATAAAACTTTTTACAAAGAAAAATCGTACAAATGGCCTCATTACAACGTGTATAGTAAAGAATAGGGGACTTTGCCTATTCCGCAGGGCAATTTAGCCCAGTGAACAAAAATACTGTACATGAACAAGGAAAAATCAAAAAGGAAACTGAGGAACCGTCGTAATCATGACGGCTTCCTGAAGTACATCTATTCCCGCCCGCAGAATACAAGAGCCCTGTTCCGTATAGCGGCTAAGAAAAATAAGGTCCTTCGCGAGATTCTTTCCGAAGTGGATTTGGATACGCTGGAGGAAATTTCTGGGGCTTACAATGATGTTGGAGAGCGGGGTGAAGCTGATCTTGCGTTCCGTGTAAAGAGTAAGGCTGGGGAGGATATTATCTTTGGCATATTGCTGGAGCATAAGTCTTCGCCTAGTGACGATATTTTTGCGCAGATAGGCCGCTATACGCTGAGGGTCATGGTGAACAAGAGTAATCCTGAGCTGGCCAGCCTTCCCACGAAGGCAATCGTTATCTACAATGGTACCGACAAGTGGGATCCTCTTGAAAAGTATCGCAGCATTCGCGCGAAGTACAAGGATCGTGTACCGAATTTTGAATTCGCCTTCGTGAACCTTGCGGAAATTGACGATGAAATCTGCCTTGCGGATGAAAATGTTGAGGCAGCCGTTGGCATTATTACCATGAAGTACGCGTTCAAGGCAGGGAAGTATCGCAGGATGCTCCCGAAGATTGAGGAAAGGCTGAAGACCATCAGCATGAGTGATAGCGCTACCCTAATCAGCAAAATTGAACTATATTTAGGAGAGTATATTACTACCACATCACTTAAGAGGTTGAAGATGGCATTCCAGAGTATTGGTCAAAGGCTTGGCTTCGTCAGCGCAGGCGATGTGCGTCGTGCAGAGGAAAAGGAAGCTCGTAGCCTCAGGGCAAAAATCAAAAGGAAGGATGCTGAAATTGCAAGGAAGGATGCAGAAAATGCTTCCTTGGCTGCAGAAATTGCTGCTCTTAAGGCTCAGCTTGCAGCTCTCGCCGCCAAGTAACCCATAGCCCTACGTCATTCTGAGCGAAGCACCGAAGGTGCGAAGTCGAAGAATCTAGGTCAGCTTTTTTAGTCATCTCAAGGAATCTTGGGGTGGCTTTTTTGTCGCTTGAAATGCCCAAAAATACTGGCGGTACCTACTAAATGTTTATAACACTGTGTTTAGTAGGTACGGTTGTTAGTTTGTTTGTGGTGAATGCTTCGATGGATGCATACCAAATGGGTTAAATTTCGAGTTTAGTATGCAAACTGACTCGTTGAACGGGGCTCATGGCTGTGCGAAATAGGAAAAATCAATTTTTGATACATACTAAATGATGAAAATATGGCGTTTAGTAGGTATAATCCCCGAAAAAAGGCTTCACGCGATAGCCGAAGGTCGCTGAACTTGCCGAAGTGACCATAGTCTTAATTTTTTTACAAAGAAATTTTGTACAAATGGGTTCATTACAACGTGTATAGTAAAGAATAGGGAATAGGCCTATTCCGCAGGGCGATTTTGTCTTG
This sequence comes from Fibrobacter sp. UWEL, assembly GCF_900142535.1. NCBI lineage: Bacteria > Pseudomonadati > Fibrobacterota > Fibrobacteria > Fibrobacterales > Fibrobacteraceae > Fibrobacter > Fibrobacter sp. UWEL. Next base: position 25,743 of record NZ_FRBE01000007.1, on the reverse strand, counting down.
TGAAAAATGGAAAATCCTGTATGACTGAAAAGCATACCGTTGAAAATGAAAAGAATGAATCCACCTTGCCCCAGGAACCCGTATCTGGTGGTGTTTATGATAACCCTCTGAGTGATGCCGGCTTCAAGAAGTTGCTTGCCAGCGCTAAGTCGCTGACGAACTTCTTGAATAGTGTCATGCATCTGGACAAGGAACGTGAAATTGCATCTCTCAAGTTCAAGACCAAGCGCATTACCTACCAGTCCGAAGATGCCGAGGGAGGGGAGAAGGAAACCTGGTGCTTTGATATCCGTGCCCAGACCCGTGACGGCCGCGCCGTGGATATTGAAGTTCAGAACCGCTGCCATCATTTTTTCAGCGATCGCGTGTTGACTTATGGATCTGCGCTGATGCTCAAGGCGAAGGCGGAACTTGACAAGACTCGCGAGGAAGAAACGAAGAAGAAGCTTGCCAGCCGTGAACCTCCTGTGTTGACCGTTGATGAAAAGCGCGATATCCGCAGCCGTGCATATGAACTGCCGGAAACTGTTTGCGTATGGGTCTGTAACTTCCCCGTTCCCGAAACTTCTACCGAGACCTGGGATGACTGGATGCTTTATAGCGGAAATGAACTTAAGAAGGGTAGCCTCTTGCCGATTAGCGATCGCATTAAGTATATTTTCTTGCAGTTGCCTAACTTTAACAAGGGCGCAGATGAATTGTCTACCGATGAAGACCAGTGGATTTACGTTCTGAAGCATGCCTTTGCAAGTGCGGCTGAATTTGATATCAAGAATGATGCTGTGACGGAAGCCCTTGAGCGCCTCAAGTCCAGCGAAAAGGACGAGGATAAGCCCGTGATGACCAAGAAGGAACGTGACTGCATCATTGCCAGCCTGGAAATCGATGCGGAAAAGGCTCGTGAGAAGGCTGAACGTCTTGAGAAGCAGCTCGCCGACAAGGATGCTGAAAATGCTGCTAAGGACGCAGAAAATGCTTCCCTGGCTGCAGAGAATGCTTCCCAGGCTGCTCGCATCAAGGAACTTGAAGCAGCTCTCGCCGCCAAGTAACCCATAGCCCTACGTCATTCTGAGCGAAGCACCGAAGGTGCGAAGTCGAAGAATCTATGTCAGCTTTTTATGCCATCTCGAGGGCTCCTCGGGGTGGCTTTTTTTAAATCCAGTTGTCCCTTAGCCAGGAGTCGAAAAAATCTTTCGCAACGAGGCTGTTCTCGTTGGCGTCCTTTGCCTTCCAGTACTTCATTTTGGAATGCCAGCATGGGCAAGAAGGATGATAGGTGTAGATGTACTCGATCCCGCGAGAACTGGTCCAGTCCCAAAGCTCTGTCCCGAATAATTTCTTGTACGTGGTTTCTGCATCTACACAGGACTGCTTGGATAAGAAAATCATTAAATCGGGTTTCAAAACATCCATAACAAAGAGAAGGTTTTCTATGGCGAATTCCTTATCTGTTTGCTTGTCGCCTTCGGATGATTTTTTCCACAGTTTTTGGATGTTTTCGAGATAGTCTGCAGGTCGCATGTAATAGTTTATGGATGCAGTTTCCTCCCATGCATTTCCATCTACAGGAAGTACGGATTGAAGGTGCTTTTCAACGACCTCCCCGAACCTTCCGCTTTTGTATGCGCGTGTTCCTGCTGTATCGCAATACCTTTGTTCTTCGATAGACAAAACCGGTGCCCCATGGTACCACTCGTTGACATGGTGGTGGACCGTTGAATGTTCTGGCATATAGTGGCTTTCGCCCACAAGCAATAGTTTTTTGTGATTGGGTGAATCGTAGTTCTCGCCCACAAAAGGTTGCATGTAGGGATGTTTTGTGTAGAACGGTCTTTTTTTAAACTGAGGATCGTAAGTGTATATGGGCATATGCGAATTCTCCCTTTTTCCTTAATATCGCCCGTTTAGAATAATATGTCAAGAATTTTTTGACAGAATTCTTTTGTGCACCGATAAAATGGATAGGTATTAACAAATAAATGGAGGCCTATCATGGCAAAGTACCAGATTATGGATGTGAAGTGTGGCGTGGTTGATGGTGGCGTGGGTCCCTGTGGCCCGGGCACCGGCGTGGTGGTGGCTGAAGTGGAACTGAAATCCGATGCGGGGGAGACTGTGTTCCTTTCCCTTGCGGAGTGCGACGGCATTCCGAACTTCTACAAGACGGAAACCAGCGTGTACGATAAGCACTTCGAGGATCCCATCGACATGGATTTCTTCGATAAACTGAACGAACACGGCTTTGTGGATGGCTTGGGATGTGGCTACGAGGAATTCTTCGAGGAATCGGACTACGAACTCTACCAGGAATTCCGATACCTGGTTTATGTGGTCCGCAGCGACTGGGACGAAATCGACCGCTTCAAGGCCGAAACGGTAGGCAAGTGGATCGGCGACTTCGAAATCCCCAAGAGCGACGTGGAAGAGGATTGGGAGGAGGAAGTGGACTTGGGGGAGGAAGATGATGATTAAAACAATAAAATATGGCGAATCGCAGTCCGCTTTGATGCGGAAACTGATCTCCAGGTTCGAAAAGGACGATGTTCCGCAGCTTGATGAGGAGGGGGTTGAATCGCTGGTCCCTCAGGATGAGAAGATCATGGACCTGTTCAAACACATTAGTCTTGATCCTGATTATCATCTTTACGCATGTACTTGCGGTCGTAATGATGCCACCCACTTGCTTGTACTAAAGAAGGGTGAAAACATTGTTGAACGTCTGAAAGACGACAATGGCGACATCCGTATATGGAAATTCACTGATATGGACATTATGCCGTTTGTCCAGGTGCCTTTTACGCCCGAGGCTCTATGGGAAGCGTTTCTGCTTTGGGATAGCCGTGGCATTTTCTTGCCTAGACGCTGGCATGCCAATTACGACTGCATGCTGTTGCTCACCGATAAAATGGATCTGGATAGAAAATTTGTCGGCCAGAGCTTCCGCAGCAGCTGCAAGGGAGACCTTGACAGCCTAAATTTTGACTTTTCGCCTTCAATCACTATAGACGAAGAGGCCAAAATCGCCGAAATCACCTTTTACCACTGGTCAATTTGGTCACGAGGCTGTATGAAAAGCGGCACAAAAATCAAGTGGCACGACAATCGCGTTGAAATGACTCCCACCATGTATCCTAACCCGGACTACAAGGAACCAGATGGTTCCGAATTTTATGGATGGGAAAAACCGGAACGAAGTTACGAGTATATAGACCTGGGGATTCCCTTTCAAGCGGATTGGATCACGTTCTAGGGGCCGATGCCGTAGGGAAGTGGATCGGCGACTTCGAAATCCCCAAGAGCGACGTGGAAGAGGATTGGGAGGCGGAATGGGGAGAAGGATAGTTAAAATGAATGAGTGAGAAAGAGCAGTCCTGTGGGGACTGCTTTTTTGTGCTTATACATTATTTAAATTGAGTGCTCTTTCCAATGAAAAAAGAAGTATATTCCAAGCGCAAATCAAAAAAGGAGGATTGCATGATGGATGGTACCACAGTATCAGATTTTTTTACAAGTGAAGTTAAGGCTTTTTTTGAGGTCTATAGAAATCTTGAGTATTTATTGCCCAATAGCCATGGGAAGAAAATGTCTGATCATGCTGCCGAAGAAGGACGGTTTGTTGAGGAGTTGATTAGAAATTTCTTAAAAAAGCATCTTCCTGAAGGTCTTGGTGTATATAGTGGCTTTGTTGTTAGACCTGCGGTTAAGGCAAATGAGAAAAAACTAAGAGCGGGTGAAAAAGATGAGCATTCTTCTCAGATTGATATCATTGTTTATGACAAAACGCATTATCCGATTTATGAGAATTTTAACGAGTTTGTTGTTGTTCCTCCTGAAGGTGTGATTGCTCTTATTTCTGTTAAACGAACTTTGACTAATAATAATATTGGTGGCGAGTGTAATGCCTTGAAAAGAATAAAATCACTTTTTGAAGGAATTAAAATTCGTCACCCATTGACTGCGATTGTTGGAATAGATGCGGATTTTAATTATCGAGATTTGCTTATGAAAACGATAGAAGATAATTATTCCGATGTGAAATTTGAAGATACGATTAATATGGTCTCATGTCTTAAAAAGTGGACTGTGTTTAAAAAGAAACCGAATAAGGGTAAATCTCAAAAAAGTGAATATCTGTTATTTGAACACCCCGATAGTGGCTTGGGAATGCAACACCTGGTAAATGGCATTCTTAGTGTTTACTATGACAAATCTCGATTTTCCTATGGCGAAAAACCAGGCTTTCTTAACCTAAAAAGTACTAAGACATATTGTCTTGGTAAATTGGGAAAGAAGTCGATATAATCAACGCTTTTGTAGGTGGTATCTAAATTAGGCTCAAAGCCTAGGCTGACACGTTTGTGTCAGCCTTTTTAACTTATATTTCAAGCATAAATTAGGAGCGTTTTATGCCTACATATCCGGAATTTGATGCCATTATCAAGGATTGTGATAAGAACTGCATTGTGAAGTTCTTGAAGACTATTTTCCCGGGGGAGACTCGTAAGGGTAAAGTTGTCGGCAAGTTCGGCGGTGCTGAGCAGAAGACTCGCATTGATGGCTTGAATATCCTTGGTTCCGTGACCTTGGAAACTTCGGATGGTCGCTCCAAGCCCATTATTTGCTGTGCCAAGCAGATGGATGGCGTTCTTTCGGAACGTAGTTCCCGCCGTAAGCAGTTTGATGATTCCGTGACTGTGCTGAAAGAAGTTTTTGTTAAGCCCTATGTAGGCAATGGCTCTGTCGAAGGTGCGTTTACCCAGGGCCTGTTCTTCTTCTTTGACGATAAAGGCAATTTCCGTTTGTCTTTGGTGACCAGCGAGATTGTGAATGGCAAGCAGGAGTTGAACAATTACCGTCGTCAGAGTTTCTTTGTGGAGGCAGGCGCCCGCAACAATACTTTCCGCACTCGCATTTGCAAGAAAATTGCAGCTTATGAAGATCTCAAAAGTGCTTTCGACGTTGAAAAACTCAGTGACGACTTCTTCCGCGAATACAAGGTGTTCTACGAAGATATTGTGCAGTATGTGACTGGTGCTCGCTATATCGAAGTCAAGAAGAACAAGTACGAACGCACCGAAATGAGTGCTCCGAATTCCGCAATCTTTGATCAGTTTACCAAGGCTTATGGCGATGACGCTGAAAAGGCCGTTCGTAACTATGTGAAAAAGCTCATGGGTCGTCTGGTATTTATTCAGTTCCTCCAGAAGAAGGGTTGGCTTGGCATTCCCATGGGGACTGATGGTTGGAAGGGCGGTGATAAGGATTTTCTCCAGCATCTGTTTGATCATGTTTCTCCCGAAGAGCAGAATAGCTTTGTAGATAAGGTTTTGGAGGAAGTTCTTTTCTACTCGTTCAACCGTAAGGAAAGTGAACGTAAACTAAAGAACTCGACTCTTAAGAAGTTTAAGTTCCCGTTTTTGAACTGCGGCTTGTTTGACAAGGACCGGGACGATGACTTTGACTTTGCCTTGCCGGGTGCGGTTTTCCACAACAAGAAGTTCTACGATACGGAACGCAAGGCTCCCGATATCAAGAGTTGGATCAAAAAGCGTAAACCCTATTTCAATGACGAAGTGTGCGGTCTCTTTGATTTCTTTGACCGGTTCAACTTTACCATTGATGAAAATGACCCTACCGATGCCGATGTCAGTGTTGACCCGGAAATGCTGGGCAAGATTTTTGAAAACTTGTTGGAAGATAACAAGGACAAGGGCGCGTTCTATACCCCCAAGGAAATAGTTGGCTACATGTGCAACGAATCCTTGATTGCCTACCTAGAAAGCGAATGCCCTTCCTTGTGTCATCCTGAGCGGAGCGCTAGCGAAGTCGAAGGATCTCGCATTCGTTCCTTGGTTGTTGACCTGAATGCTGATTCTTTCACCGAAAAGGAAAAGGAAACTCTAGACCAGAAGCTTTCTGAGGTCAAGATTTGCGACCCTGCTATTGGTAGTGGCGCTTTCCCCATGGGTCTCTTGAATTTGCTTTATAAGACTCGCTTGAAACTTGGTGTTGTGCAGAAGAATAGCAAGAATCCCGAAGCTACCTTGAAACGAGAAATTATCCAGCAGAATATTTACGGCGTGGATATTGAAAAGGGTGCCGTTGATATTGCCCAGCTCCGTTTCTGGTTGTCGTTGGTGGTGGACGAAGTTGAACCCGATGCTTTGCCTAACTTGGAATACAAGATTATGCAGGGAAATAGCTTGCTAGAAAGCTATGAGGGCATTGACTTGAGTTCTCTTGCTGGTGAAAAGAAGGATCGTAGCCGTGGCAAGGCTAGCGATCAGATGTCTTTGGTGTTTGACGAAAAGCAGGCCATGGAACAGATTCAAAGGGATTTGAACAGTTTCTATAAGACTGACGACTATAATGTCAAGGAACACCTGAAGAAAGACATTAATCTTAATGTGAAGAATTACATTAAGCACATCGCCCCGGAAAAGAGCAAGGCCATTGATGCATTGCCTTTGCCCAATGATAAGTTCTTCCTCTGGCATACCTATTTCCGTGATGTATTTGACAGAAAGGGCAAGTGCGGCTTTGATATTGTAATTGGAAATCCGCCGTATTTGCTTTGCCAGCCATCCAATACTGACGAAAAGTTGTTGGACTATTACAGAACCCATTTTGAGGTTGCTAGTTACAAAGTTGACTTGTTCCATCTATTTTTTGAGGGTGGTGTAGATCTATTGAGGAAAAATGGTATTTTGAGTTTCATTACTCCGAATACGTATCTAACGAATAAATATATCAAGCCTTTGCGACAATTTATTCTTGAAAATTGTGACGTATTGAGATTGGTTTTGCACGATAAAGTATTTGAATCTGCTCAAGTAGATAATGCGACTATTGTCCTAAAATCAGGCAAGGAAAAACAACATCGAGTTGTTATAGAAAAGTGTGAAAATTTCAAATTTAAGAATTTCGACCTGTTAGAACAAAGTCAATGGGAAAATGATGCAGATTTTGTTTTTAATGTCCAAAAAGAGTTTTCAATAGAGACTCAATTGAAATTAGGTGATATTGCTAGTGTAACTTTTGGGTTGCAAACTGCTGATAAAAAAACTTATGTTAAGGAATCTCCTATGGGGGCTGGATGGGAAGCTTGTTATACTGGCCGGGATATTTCACGTTATTATTTGCCAAATCCTTCGCTCTATTTTTTGAATGAACCATTAAAGGTTAAAGCAGGCGGATCTTGGAACATGAAAATTCATCATGCTTCGAAAATTGTGACGAGGCAGATTGGGGCTCCAGAACCAATTTTTGCTTTAGATGAAATTGGGGTTGCGACATTGAATACTATGTATAGTATTCTTGTTGAAAATAAAAGCTATTCTGAAAAGTTTATTTTGGGACTATGTTGCTCAAATTTGATTAAGTTCTGGTGGTTGTCTAAATTTTCTGATAATAAGGCTTTATTCCCCAAAATCAAGGGTTTCCAATTAAAGGAAATCCCGATTCCAAAAACTTCTCCAATACAACAGCAATCTATTATTGCATTGGTAGATTTCATTATTGCCGCCAAAAAGAAAGACCCCACCGCTGACACTTCCAAACAAGAAGCCGAAATCGATAAACTTGTTTATGAACTCTATGGATTAACTGACGAAGAAATCGCAATTGTGGAAGGTACTTCCGCCACAACATCCGCTGCAAAGCCCAATAAATCTTCCGCATCGTCTCAAACGACTTCCATATCCGCAGACTGGCTCCAAGGCGAGGATTTGTAAGATTTGTATGTCAACACTGGACTGTCTTGATTGTGACAAATAGAATGGGTATATTTTGTACGTATGAAAGAAACTGAAAACGTAAAAGCCTATTACTATTTTGACGAAGCTGGCGACCCGAATATACTGGGCCGTCATGGGGTGAACCTCATTGAAAGTGGGGTGGCAAGCAAGGTGTTTATGGTTGGCTATCTGGAAACCAAGAATCCAAAAGAACTGACCAAATCGTTGAACGCTTTGCATAAGGAAATCTGCGAAGATGAACTTTTGCAGGGAATCCCCTCCATGGAAAAAACGAAGGTGGCCTTCCATGCAGCAAAAGATTGTGCCGAAGTTCGTGATAGGGTGTTCAGGTTGCTAAAAAATTTGGATTTTACCTACTACTGCGTAGTACTTCGCAAAAAGGAAGATTTCTTCAGGAATCGTTTTGAATTCAAGAATACTGAAATTTACAAGTATGCCGTAAAGAACCTTCTTGAAAACCGCCTGCATCTTTATTCTGAAATAGACTGCTATTTCTCGGCTTTGGGTAACGTGGTCCGCAAGGATACCATGCAGAGCGCCATTGATTCTGCGATTGAAGCTTTTAGCAGCAAGTGGCATCACGAAAATAAAAATGTGATCCGTATCTTGATCCAGCAGGCTGCAGAAATTCCTTTACTACAAGCATCTGATTACGTTTTATGGTCTATACAACGCGCTTATGAAAAGGGTGAATTTCGATTCTACAATTGTTTGAAAGATAAGATCAAACTGGTGTACGACATTCTTGATTTAAAAAAATATCCGAAGAACTATTATGGTCCCAAAAATATGCTGGAGAAACAAAAAATGGACCCTTTATAAGGCTAGGTTTCTTTCGAAACGCATGGCATGAAGCCCGCTTTCACCTTATTAGGACCCAATGATTATAATTTAACAAAAAATTAAAAGAAAGTCAACTATAAGTTAATCAGTCGTTATTTGCAGTTAGTTTTATGTCTCAATTCTTGCTTACCACACAAAAAGTTGCCGAAGGAACCATCTCCTTTAAGGAACGCCTTCAGTCCCTGATTTCAAAGTCCAAGGAATTGCGAACCCTTGTGGGCTTCTTCTATTTCTCTGGTGTCACCACCCTTTATGACGCCATCAAGGCCAATCTGGATTTGAAAATCAAGGTTCTGGTGGGCATGAATGCCGAAGACCACATGGGCCGAGTCATCGAAATGGCTACTGCCGAAAACGGCTTGGTAACTGCAGAACGTCAGGAAGCCTATTTGAACTCCTTGCGTAACGTGTTCAAGAGCAGAGATGTTGATGATGTTTCCTTCTTTGAACGTAATAAGCTGTTCATCGAATTGATTCGTGAAGGTCGCCTTGAAATTCGCAAGACTCTAGAACCCAACCACGCCAAGATGTACCTGTTCACCCTCAAGAATGACGAGGTGGATTGGCTTACGGGTTCCAGCAACTTGACCTGGAGTGCCTTGGATGGTCAGAACGAAGTCAATGTAGATTTGACTGGTTTTGATTACGACAAGGCAAGCGCTCTTTTTGAGATGTGGTGGAATTCCGCAGTTCCTTTGACCGATGACGAAGAAGTCAAGGAAAAAATCATCAAGATCATTGAGAATGAATCCGTTATTTCTTCTGTAACGCCTTTTGAAGCCTACGCAAAGGTTTTAAAGACCATTGCCGAAAAGGAAGAAATCCAGGAAAAGACTCTTGATAGCCGAATTGCAAAGGTTCTTGATAAGGCTGGCTACAATAATTTCAAGTACCAGACCGATGCTGTTCTTTCTGCTCTTAACATTGTTGAAAAGTATAACGGCGTAATTATTGCCGACGTGGTCGGTCTTGGTAAATCCATTATTGCAAGCCTTTTGGGCAATTTGCTGACTGGTTCTGGCCTCGTTCTTTGCCCGCCCAGCCTTGTGGGGGATGATAATGGCAAGAGTGGCTGGAATATGTACCTGAATGGTTTCGGTCTTGCAGATCGTGGTTGGGTTGCTCGCTCTGCTGGTATCCTTGAATCCGATAAGTTCGATGAATTCATGGAATTCGTTGACGAAAGAAACTTTGATACCATCATCGTCGATGAAGCCCATCGCTTCCGTAATCAGGATACAGACAGTTATTCAAAACTGTGGCGAATTTGCAATGGCCGAAAGGTAATCTTGCTGACTGCAACTCCGTTTAATAATAGCCCAGCCGATTTCGGATCCTTGCTGCAATTGTTTATGGACATGGGTACGGCAAATCTTTGTGCCGGTGGCGATCTCCAGGAAAAGTTCCAGAATCTCACCATTGATTTTGATGCCGCAAACTATCTGCTGGCTCATTTGCCCTTGACCGATAAAACTCAGGCCAATGAATGCAAGAAACGTTGGAAGTCTCTCTTTGGAGAAGACTACGAAAATGTTGATGATTTCTCTGACCAATCTAAATGTTTCCGCCTGCGTCGTAAGATTGTTGCCGAAATGAAACTGATTTCTAAGGAAGTTCGTGAAATCATCGCTCCGGTAACTATCAGACGCAATCGTATTGACATTAAGAATGACCCTGAATACGCCAAGGATGTTAAGGAAATGTCCAAGGTGGTTCCGCCCAAGGAACAGTTCTATGAACTCTCCGTAGAACAAAATGAGTTCTACGACAGGGTGGTCAACGAATACCTTAGCGACGAAAACTTTACAGGAGCCGCTTATAGGCCTTATGCATACACCCATTTAGGTTCTTCCGATGACGATTTCAGTGATAACGTCCAGCAGGAAGGTATGTATAAGTTCATGCGCCGCTTGCTTGTTCGTCGTTTTGAAAGTTCCTTCGGTGCATTTGAAAAGACCGTTCAGAATGCAATCGGTTACTACCGCCTGGTAAAGCGAATTGCTGTTGCCAAGGGTGTCGTTTTTCAGAGCCGTAAGTACCTGGAAAAGTTCAGCGACTTGTGCGAAAGCGATGCTTCTAATGCTGAATTCGAAGAATTCTTTCAGTGGATGAATTCCATTGAGGCCGCTAAGACCATCCGCGATAAGGATGAGTATTACGACATCAATAATAAGAACTTTGATAAGACCAAGTTCCTGGCTGATTTGGACAAGGACATCGGAACCTTTGACTGCATCTTGAAGGAAATTGATTACCTCAATTTGCTGAAGAATGACCCGAAGGCCCTGCAGCTCGTTGATATCATCGAGAAAGTTCTTGACTGCTCTCACGAAGATCTTGATTCTGCACCCAATCGCAAGGTAATCGTATTCACGGAATATCAGGATACAATCAGCCATCTTAAGAAATACTTCGAAAGCTCTAGCTTGAAGAAAGTTGTGTTGATTCCTGATTCAATTGGCGATGCAGTCCTGCATAACTTTGACGCTTCTTCTAAAAAGCAAGAGGACAAGTATAAGGTTCTCGTGGTTTCTGACCGCTTCAGCGAAGGTTTGAACCTTAGCCGCGCAGGCCTCGTGATTAACTATGACATTCCCTGGAACCCCACCAGAGTAATCCAGCGAATAGGTCGTATTAACCGTATCGGCAGCAAGGTCTTTGACAGACTGTACATCTTTAACTATTTCCCCACGGAACAGGGCTGCGATATTATCCACTCTAAGGAAATCGCTGCTAACAAGATGTCCATGATTTACAAGATTCTTGGGGAAGATGCCCAAGTTTTGACCGAGGATGATGACAATCCGCAGCCGTCTCAGCTCTTTGAAAAGGTGAATGCCGATCCGGATGAATTCGAGGAAATGTCTCCGCTCACAGAAATCCGAATGGAATGGAAAAAGATTCAAAAGAAGTATCCGGAGGTTGCCGAAAAGGTTAACAATCTTCCGGACCGAATCAAGAGTGCTTCCGTTGCCAAGGAAGATGAAGACGTCGGCTATTACGTACTCAGGAAGAAGGGTGCGCTCCTTTGGTGTGTTTTCCAGAATGATAATGGCGAACGCAAGCTAATTCATGCCGTAGATTTCGCCCTTCGTCTGAAGTGCAAAATTGATACCGCCGGATTGCCCATTGATGCAGACTTCTGGAAGGTCTATAAGGAAATCTCCGAACTGGATCCCAAGAGCATTGAACGCGATTCCTCCCATGGAATGCCTAAAAACGATGTTTACACCAAGGCTAACAAGGTTGTAACTGAAGCTCTCAACATCGCAATTCCTGGTAGCGATATTTATGATATCCTACGTTTTATTCAGGATGATTTGCAAAATTGGCGTACTATCCCGAAATATGACCTTAAAATCCTAGCTAAAATTCCGGGTAATGACCTTGATGCAATCTACAACAAGATGCGGTACTTAAAGGAATATCTTCGCTCAACAGGCGAAAAACGCAAAGACCAACGCAAAGCTTCTAAGCAAGATGATGAAGTTGTGATTGGTGTGGAGAAGAAGTAAGGAGAATAGAGGGTTATGGAGAAGATTACTTCTTTAACTGATTTTATTGAACGAAATAAAGAACTGACGAAAGGTTGTACCCTGTATGGGGAAATGATAGATTCATTCCTTCAAACTAATTCGCAGATTAAGCAGAATGATTTGTATTCAAAAACGTTTATTTTGCGTGAATTGGAAAGAATTCTTGATTGGGAAGAAAATCGAGGTTATGTTAGTATTTTTGGTTTTTATGAAAAACTTGATCAAATGAAAAGATGCTTTCAGGAGATTATTAGTAATAAAAACGTGTTTGATGAAAAAGATGAGAATGTTTCTCGTCTAGTGTTGACTCGAACAGTTGACTTAGGCAAAAGACTTGAACTAGCTATTCGAATTAATGAGTTTATTCAGGAAAGAGGATCGAACAAATCTTTTATAACTTCTCTTGATTCTGAAAAGAAACTTAAGTTGAGAGATACTTTGCTTTCTATGTTTGATGATTCTAGATATGATGAACGTGCTAAAAATATTTTCAGAATCATTTTAAACAGATTAGAACTGAATGATGGGTGCTTAAAATATGAACAATTGAATAGTCATTTGGACCTTGAGTATGATTGCTGTTCTTTGTGCTTGAATATTTGGGGATTTGGTAAGGAGTATGAACTCCTTAAGAAGGCCGTGATTGAAATTTATTTAGATTGTCGTTCCCCAATAAACCCATTTCAATTTTATTATCGTGGTGAGTCCTCTTTAAATTGGAGGCTGCTACCTAATGTTTTAAGGCATGAAACGTCTTGGAGTAAAGAGTCATTCTATTATCATGAAATGCTGGTTCGCTGCTCAAACGAATTCAAGAATTCAACTTTTTTGAATAATTTGGTTACAATGCAACATTTTGGCTGCCCAACAAGATTGTTGGATGTTTCTATGAATTCTTTAGTTGCTTTATATTTTGCCTGCGAAAATAGTTCTCAAGAAGATGGCCGTGTGTATATATTTCCGACAATTAGGGGATCAATGTCTTATGCTGATTCGGAAAAAGCCTTGTATTTATCTTGCTTGCCCCATCTTTCAATAAATGAACAAAAGAATCTTCGGCAGGAACTTCGTTCCTATGCTAGTTATAACGCATGTTTGTGTAATCCGTTATGGACTTTGGATAAGTTGATGTCGGAAGTTAAACTTGAAAAACCTTCGTTGCAAAGAATATCAAATGTTGGTGACTTGATGAATCCCTTATTTGTCCAGCCGGATTATTCTAATGATAGAATAAGAAATCAGCAGGGGGCGTTTATCATAAGTGGAGTTTTCAAATCCTTGGATGAAGCTGAATCTCGGCTAAAAGCTAGAACTGCTAAAACATGCTTTATTATTGAAGCTGAATCAAAAAAGAAAATTTTGGATGAGTTAGATTCTGTTGGAATCAATAAAGCAACTGTTTATCCCAATATTGAAAAAATTGCTGAGTATGTTAAAGGCCTTTAATTTCTTGGAGAATGTATGAATATTTTCTTTGGAAAAATAAAAAAAGAAAGAAAAGATCAGGTAGCAAAGTTAATCTATGAATCTGATGAAGGATGGGATGGCTTTGGTGGTTTGAATGAAGGTGACTATGTATTCCTTCTATGTGATGGAAAAGTGCATCTTTGGAAGGCAATGAATTATGATTCTGCTTTGAAGGCACGAACATTTGAATGTGTTTTGGAAAGTATAGGAAAACAGTCTTTTTTCTTTTCTCATATAAAGTACTTTAAGTTGACGATGGATTTGGTTGTAAAAAGTCATCGCCAGACTCATCAGGCTTTCTTTAAGATTGATTATGAACCTGAATTTACTGAAGAGATGCTTTGTAATCGTGATACATACAAGGCTGATTCTGGATTGTTTAGGCGGGTTTTTATTAGAAATAGTAAAGCAACTGTAGAACAAAATTCTTATGATGTTCAGTTGTTTTTTGATGAAGGAAATCTCAAACTTGCAGAATTGAAAAATTCTGATGGCAGCTTCACTGATGGTTTCAAAGATAATCTTTCTTATGCTGGTAAAGGCCGAGAAAAGAAAGATCAAACAATAGCCTTTGTTCTTGATAAGACTAATCAGGAAAAGCCTTTTGCCTATAACAGCAAGTTGAATGCGTCAAAAATATACGATGCATTTATGGTTGACTATAATGCGAAAGAAGAAGCTCCTGTTGAAGATGACGAATTGGATTTTGATGAATTGATTGTTGATAATGAAGCTTTTGATAGTCAAGTTAATTTGTTGAAATATAAGCAGAATGTTGTTCTTCAGGGCGCTCCCGGAACTGGAAAGACTTATGCAACTGCAGCTTTGGCTTTGTCTATTGTAAGTCCGACTTTTAAAAATTTTGACAATCATCAAAAAGTTATGGCTGAGTATGAAAAATGCTTGATGAAAATAGACGAAGATGGCTATGTAAGCAATGATGGACAAATAGCTTTTGTAACGTTCCATCAGTCGATGGACTATGAAGATTTTGTTGAAGGTATTAAACCGATCTGTGATGAAGAATCTGACGGAGAAACGAAGATTTCTTATCAAATTCAATCGGGTATTTTTAAGGCTATCTGCCATAAAGCAAAAACACAAGAATCATCAAATTTTGAATCTGCATACGCAGAACTTGTAAAGAAATTGCAAGAGGACGGTTATGTAGGTTATGAGAAGTATTTGATCCTTGATTCTGGCAATGAGAAGAGTAAAAGTAAATTTGGTATTTCTTTGAATAAAAAAGGAAATTTGACTCTTTGGACCGGAACGAAAGAGGATGATTTGCATCATCAAGGAACTCTTACCCGTGAGAATATGGTGCGAGAGTTGTCTGGTGAAACTGTTTTTCAAAGTTGGAAAGGCTATTTCCAAGGTGTAGTTAAGTATCTTAAAAAAGAATACAAGCTTAGTTCCTCCAAAAAAACTGAAAATAAGAATTACGTTCTTATTATCGATGAAATCAATCGAGGAAACGTTTCCAAAATCTTTGGTGAATTGATTTCCTTGCTTGAAGCCGATAAGCGAGATGGTGCAGAGCATCCGTTGAAAGTGACATTGCCTTATTCAAAGGAACAATTCTCTGTCCCTTCCAATCTCTATATCATCGGTACAATGAATACAACTGACCGTAGCGTAGGCTCTATTGACTATGCTGTACGCCGCAGATTTGCCTTTGTAACGTTGAAGGCGAATGAAGATGCTGTTGATTCATATTACAATGGCAATAAGAATCTCGGTGAAATTGCAAAAGCAAAATTTAATGATGTGAAAAATTTCTTGGAAAGCCCTGATGTTGTCGCCCCGGATGTTGACTTTGACGACTTGATGGTCGGTCATAGCTACTTTATGGCGAAAACAGAAGATGAACTCAAGATGAAATGGGAATATGAGGTTCTTCCTCTTTTAAGGGAATACAAGAAAGATGGTCTTTTGAGACGTTCCGCCTCGCTGAAGGAATTTGATGATTTCAATTATCATTTTCAAAAGAAAGTAGTCGGTAAAACACCTGCAGAAGAATCCAGGTGATTATGGAATCGTTTCTGACGGCAAAAGAACACGGTACTTTTGAAGTGACCGGCGACCTTGAGAATCGTAAAGATGACATTCGCAGGGCGTTTGCTGTTGCGTCTGAAAAAGAGAAAAAGTGCTGCGCCAAGCCTCATCTTGGCGTTAACGGAAATCTACAGACGAGCTACTATATCGGCGCCGGATGGTTGAAGATTGACGGTGAAAAGCCTATCCCATTTCAAGTGGTTCCGAAGGATATGAACAATTCCGATAGCTCTTCATGTTCAACGGATTTCATTAGCATGTTTGTTACTGCGTTGAATGTATCGTCGTTACACGAAGCGAAGTATTTTTCGAATTACTATTCCATAGATGTTGATGCGCCTTCTATTGCGTTGCCGCAAAATCAAGAAAACTTGATTACGCCATTGTTGCTGTTGCATTATTTGTCTTTGCTCGTCCAGCTGACCAAAAGTGGTTTGCGCAAGGGGTACTTGATGCGCGAAGAAAATCTTCAATCCAAAGTCCGCGGGCGCATTCTTTTTCAGAGTCATCTAAAAAAGAATATCTTGAACAAACGAGAAGATCGTGTCTTTTGCCGATATCAAGAATTTACTGTAGATATCCCTGAAAATCGTCTCCTGAAAAAAGCGTTAGGATTGGCAAAAGATTCTCTGCTTGGCATCCCTAGCCTTAAAAAAAATGTCTCTGACGAGATTTTTCAAAATATCAGTACCTTGGAATCTACTTTTGAGAACGTTTCCGCCGAAGTAAACGTATCGCAGGTGAAGTCGATATCCGACAGCAAACTTTTCAAACATTATGTTGAGGCGATAAAGGTTGCGAAGAGGATCCTGCGCTACTTTGATTACGACATCGAAACCGGCTCGACCAACCGAAATGATCATAGCATCCAACCATATTGCATTGACATGTCCCGTCTTTACGAGATGTATGTTTTCCATAAACTGAATGAGGCTTATCCTGGGAAAATCAAGTTCCAAGTAGAAGGTCGCCACAAAACGCAAGTGGACTATGTTAAGACTGACGAAAAAATCATTCTTGATGCTAAGTATAAGCCTCGATATGAAAAGGGAAATCGGGGAATTGTTGATGATGTTCGTGAAATTAGCGGATATGCGAGAGATAGAAAAATTCTGGACGCCTTAGGTTGGGGAAAATGTTCTGTCGAAGGCGAAATGGGTAAGCTATTCCCTGATTGCGTGATTGTTTACCCAGTTATCCAGGTAGAAGAAAATGATGATGGCGAAACGCCCGATGCAATCGCTGAGGATAAATGTTCCTGCACAAATTTCTTCGACAAAAATGCCTCCATCATCAGCCAAAGCGACGAAATTAAGGCTTTTGAAGGTTTCTACAAGATTGCGGTGCCATTGCCAGTGAAGAAAATTTCGTCGCAGCAGTGAAATATAGCGCGGTTTGACAAAATTTGACAATTGAATGAAGGTATATTTATGGGGAATGTGAATTCAGGCAAATTCCGGAAAAATTAGGCGTAATATGACGAAAAAAAACGAAAAAGGCAATGCCGTGGAGAATGCGGAACGGAGTATCATCATCTACAATACCCTTGATGGCAAGGCAAAAGTCGCCTTAATGGCCAAGGATGGTAATGTATGGATGAACCAAAAACAGATGGCCGAACTTTTTGCCACCTCTGTGCCGAATATCAACATACACATCGCCAATGTCTTGCAGGATAAAGAGTTAGACGAAAATTCAGTTATTAAGGATTATTTAATAACTGCCGATGATGGTAAGAATTACAACGTACGGTTTTACTCTTTGGATATGATTCTGGCTATCGGTTTTAGGGTCCGAAGCAAAAGAGGAGTTCAGTTCCGTATTTGGGCGAATCAGCACCTTAAACAGTTCATGATTAAGGGTTTTGATATTGATGACGATCGACTCAAGAATCCTGATGGCCGTCCTGACTACTTTGATGAACTTCTTGAGCGCATTCGTGATATCAGAGCCTCCGAAAAACGTTTTTATCAGAAGGTACGAGATTTACTTGCTTTAAGCAGTGATTACGATGCATCCGATAAGGCTACGCAGATGTTCTTTGCCGAAACCCAGAACAAGCTGCTTTTCGCGGTTGCCAATAGAACTGCTGCAGAGATTATATACGATCGAGCCGCTGCTGAAAAACCGAATATGGGGTTGACGTCATGGCAAGGAAACGTGGTGCGCAAACAGGATATTTTTATTGCAAAAAATTATTTGTCCAGTGATGAAATTGATTCGTTGAATCGGTTGACAGTCCTGTTTTTGGATTCTGCTGAATTGCGGGTGAAGGAGCGTAAGGACCTGACTCTTGATTTTTGGCGTGATAACGTTGATGCCTTGCTGAACTTCCAGAATAAGAGTGTTTTGCGGGATAAGGGGCATATTTCCAATAAACAGATGGAAGATCATGTGTCCGAAATATATGATGCCTTTGCCGAACGTCGTAGAACTCAGGAGGCTGTTGAGGCCGATGATGCTGATATGGCTGAATTGCGAGAAATCGAAAGCAAGGCGAAACATTTGGAAAAATGAGTTTTAGCTTGTGCATAGTGTTTTTGACATAATCCCAGCGGATTTCTTCACAATTCTTGGAAGTGGCAACCCAAATAGGGCTGCGTATTCAGAGCTTTTGTTGAAGATTTATGGCCTGTACGAAGATGAAATTTCGTATAGGATCGCTCGTGATGTTGTCCGTGACTCGATCGCAGCATTCCTATTAGAAAATCACATTGATATCCAAGAAAATAATTCAGCAGTATCTGCTGGAGAATCAGAATGGAATGTCAAGGCGAATTTTATCATTCGTCGTTTTGTTGATGCCGGCTGGCTAGAAGAAGAAACCGATGATTCCACATTGGAAAAGACCATCGTAATGACGGATAACGGTCTTGCTTTGTCCCAGTTTATTGAGGGACTAAAGAATCCGAAACGGTCGGAATTCTCCGTTTCTATCTATACGATTTATAACACCTTGGAGCATTGGTCCCAGGGTGAACAGAACCCGTACAAGTTGATTTTGACGCCTGTGTACGATGAGGCTCGTAAACTTTCATCGGCGTTAAAGAAACTGGCCACGTCCATCAAAAAGATCATTGAGGGCATGCTCAGGGAAGGTTCCTTGGTTAGCTTGACAGAGAATATCATCAAGTATTGCGATGGGGACTTTATTAAGGAATATTCGCGCCTTGTCCAGCAACAAAATATCCATCTGTATCGCGAAAAGATTTCTAGACGATTAGAGGAATTCAAGGGAATCGGATATTTTGGATCCCTTACGCAAAGTGTTATGGACGAAGAAGGCTGCTCCAGGACAATTGCAGAAGATAAGGTCGTCAGGATGCTGGATAGTACTAGACGCTTTCTCCATGATGACTACAACAAAATTATGAAGCGCATTAAGGATCAGATTAATGCGTATATCAAGATTGCGGTAGCCCGTGAGCGTATTCTCCGAAATAAGGGCCGGGATAATCGCGGCAATGTGGAAGAAACGGTTCGCTATCTGGTGCAGAATCTTGATGATGACAAACTGAATAAGATTGACGAAGAAATCCAGTACCTTTTCCATATCCATGATTACGAATTTGTGGATAGAACATCGATCCATTATCCTCATAAAAACCAGAGTATTCAAACGAATATCGAGGCCGACGTGGTGGAGATGAGTGCCGAAGAACGGGAACGTCAAAAGCTTCAGTTGCAGAATGAATCTTATAATCCGTATTCCAAGGAGCTGATGAAGCAATTCCTGGATAGTCAATCGGCCAATGGTAAGGTCGATAGCTCTGATTTAAGCTTGAACGACAAAAAGGATGTTCTTGCATCTATGGCTGCCGTGACATACGCTCGCGATAACGGCTACTTGGTAGAAATTGATGACGATTTTGTTGAATCGGATGAATTCAAGATTCGACATTGGAGGGCAAAGAAAGATGTCAACAATTAATGAAATGTGGGATGATCTTACAGCTTCCGAAAAGTTGGTATTCAAGAAATGTTGCCGCCGTCTTTTGAAAGAAACCTTCATTGTTCGCGATATGGATGATGATAATCGCAAGATGTTTTTCTTTGTTAAATCCAACGAAGGTTTGTTCTCGGATTATTTGGATTTGATGGGCTTTGATATTGTGGTGAAGGATAATGGGGTGGTGATGCTCCAGAATAACAGCACCGATGTCGTTGTTTCAAAGCAGAAATTCAACAAGTTCCAGAGTATCATTCTTTGCTGTTTGTGGACGTTGTATATGGATAAGGTTCAATCGGGTTCTTTATCCAAACAAATCACAACCTCGTTCCCGGAATTGAATGCGGAACTTGAAAAGTTTGAATTCAAGGGCGCTTTTGATATCAAGAGTAATTTGAAAACTGCGCTTCAACTTTTCGCTAGGTACAATTTGATTTTTGTCAATTGGAATGCTCCTGATAACGAACGCGTGATTGTTCTTTACCCGTCTATTCAATTCGCATTGGATGAATCTGAATTTGCCACATTTGTAGCAGGTGTCCGAGAAAAAATGCTAAATGCAGGTCCTCAAAACGAAGATATTGTGGATGATAGCTTTGATGCAGAAGGGGAGGAAGAATAATCATGGAATTCCGTAAAACCGCTAAGAAACTTCTTCTGATAAACTGGTCCTGCTTCCAGAACGTTTGCATTGAATTGGGTAGTTCTACTTTGTTTACTGGCGTTAATGGCACCGGAAAGACTACGATTCTTGACGCCATGTCTTATTTGCTGTTCGCCAATACGCAGTTTAACCGTGCTGCCGATGACAAGGAAAGAACGGTAAACGCTTATATTCATGGCGACCGAAAGACAAATGGCGCAGATCGATACCTTCGAAAGGATGCCGTAGTCAGTTATATTGTAATGGAATTCAATTCCCCCACAGAAGGTGATTTTGTCGTTGGAGTGAACATTGAATCCCGATCTGCTCAAGATTCTGCTGAATCTAAATGGTTTATTTTCCCAAATGCAAAGATTGAGGATTTTAATTTCAGAACTGCAGAAAATGGAAAGCTAAGTATTGCCAGCGGGAAGAACCTTACTAGAAAGGGAATTCCTGTAAAGGCTTCGGAAATGCTTGGCCGCGAAAAGGCAAAGTCTGCGATTGCAAGAGCGTTGGGCCTTCGCGTTAGTGATGGTGACTTTAAAAAGTATGTCGAAAAGATCCTGAAGATGATGGCATTTAAGCCTGAAAAGAATGTGGAAAAGTTCGTGAAGGACTCCGTTCTTGTTCAGAATGATGTGAATTCCCTGCAGTCTTTGAGGGAACAGAAAAATCATTATACCGAAGCCCTGCAAATGCTGGAGAATAACCAAAAGCGCAAGGAGCTTTTGGAGAAAATTGAAACTGCAACAACCGCTTACGAAAAACAGCTGAAGTACATGAAAATTCGTAAGATGATGTTTAGCTACCAGTATCTTCAGAAGGATAAGCAGGACCTGAGTGCTTGCGAGGTCCGTTCTAAAACGCTGGTGCTTGAACAGTGCAAATTGGAGTCACGGAAGAAAACTGTAGATTTTGATTTAGAGGCTGCTCGTGAGAACCTTGTTAAGGTTAAGGATTCCAATAGAACGCTCAGTGATTCGCTAGATGATAAGAATAATGATCTGAAGAAATGTAAGGACGATATTAGTGCTTGCGAATCGGCTATTGCTGATTTGAAAAATCTCCAGGTTGCCATAACGCAATTGCTCCCGCAAATTGAAAACGATATCCAGATTTCTAGGGAATCTCAGGAAGTTCTTAAGAATCTGGCTGAAGAAGGTGTTGACGCGTCTGAAAAGCAGACTAGATTCATTGAATTTGGGAATCAAATTCAGGCTATTACCGAAGAATATACGGCAAATAAGGTTCGTTTGGCGGACCGTGCGAAGGAATGTAGGGAAAAACTTGCTGATATTGATAAAGATATCAAGGCATTGCAGGCTCAAAAAGTCATTTACCCTCGTGACGCGGAAAGTGCTAAGCTTGCGATTCAGGAAGAATTTGAAAATCGCTCAATTAAGTCAGAAGTCCGTTTCTTTGCGGAACTGGTGGAAGAAATCAAGGATGAAAGCTGGCGTAAGGCTATTGAAACTTTCCTTGGACGTAAACGTTATTACCTGATTGTCGATGACGAATATTGCGATGTGGCTTTGAGAATCCTTAAGGATAAAAAGCTCACTAACGCAAATGTGATATTGTCTGATAAAATCCCCGATAGCGACATTGAAAAGGATTCTGCCGCCGAGATTCTTGAAATTAAGAATAAGGCTGCCCGTAAGTATGCCAATTATTTGCTGAATGGAATTCATCTTTGCCATACCATCGAAGAACTTCATGATTACCCGAAGGGCGGCTTGATGAAGGATGGTTTGCTGGCTAAGAGCTATGCAGCTTCTATGATGAAAATCAATGAAGTTGTTCCTTGCCTGGGCAAGAATGTTGTTGAGATGCAGCTGAAGATGAAGGAGCGTGAAAAGGAACAGACCGCTGCAAATCTGCAGAGCCTTGCTGATCAAATTAACGCATTGAGAGATTTGTTGCGCCTGTGTAGTAATATTGAATGGGATCCGGAAGAATATGATTTTGAATCTGTAGAGAAAATCCCGCAGTTGAAGGGGAAACTTGGACAGATTGCAAATGAAATTGAAGTTCTTAAGAAGAGTCCGGAAATGCTTCGTGCCATGCAAGAAATTCAAATGGCTGAAGAGAAGGTTGCGGAGTTTAAAAAGATAAGCGACGGTTTGAGCGAACAAGTGGGTAGTAATAAAACGTCCCTAATTGAAAATGAAAAAAAGATTAAGGAATTAAATCGGGACATTGAAAGTAAAATGGTAGATTATCAGGGCTTGGTGCGTGAGAACCTTGAACTTGAGCAGGAAATGCTTGAAACGTATGCAAAGGCTGTTGAACAAAAACAGAACTGCATCATTCTTGACAAGAATACAGTTGCCAAGGCCGATTCGGAGCTGGAACGAAGTAAAGATGCTCTTTGCAAAATTCAAGTTGAGTATAACAAGATTGCTGAACGTGACTTGACTTATACCGGTGTTGAATTCATTCCTTTCTACCGAGAAGAGTATCGCGATATTGCCAATGCAAAACTTGATGAAGCAAAGAACAAACTGGAAGATGCTTCTACAAAACTGCGCAATGCGTTCCTCCATGATTTTATCGCGGAACTGAAGGAAAATATCGAAAAAGCTAGGGATGAAATTAATGTCATCAATAAGGAACTGAATAAAATTCCGTTTGGCATTGATTTCTATCAGTTCAAAATGGAAGAACGGACTGACCGAAAGATTTTCTTTGACATTTGCAATAATCTTGAAAGTGTTCTCAATCAAGATCTTTTTAATCCTCAGAAGGTTTCTCAAGACAAGTTTAATGCGGATGTCCAGAAATTCTTGGATGATATTCTGCAGCAGGGCTCCGATGAAATGGAATATTCGGACTACAGAAACTATTTCGTTTACGATATGAGTATTCGCCGTAAGAATGGCGAAGAAATGGATCTTTCTCAAAAGCAAGGCTCCGCGAGCGGTGGCGAAAAACAAACGCCTTACTTCATCATTCTTGCCGCCAGCTTGATGCAGTTCTACCCTAAGGAAAAGAATTGCGCTCGCGTCGCTTTCATCGACGAAGCGTTCTCGGCCTTGTCTAAGGAACGAATTGAGCAGATGGTCCGATTCCTAGAAGAAAATCATTTTCAGGTGTTTTATGCAGCTCCGCCTGAGAAAATTGACAGCATTGGTAGCCATATTGACAATACGGTGGCGTTGTATTCCGATGGCAAATACACCTATGCAGAAGAAGGTATCAGGAAGTCTGTTGTATGAATCTAAGTGCTCGACAAAAACTGATTCTGACGAAGCTTTTGCAGAAGTATGAAAAGAGCAAAAGCTATAAAGGCGAAAACTCTGTTCGCCAATCCTTTGCAGTAGAGCCGTCAAAGATCTTCGCCCAGTACGAAGATGATTTTGCAGATGTAGATGAGGTCAAAAATTTTGAGCAAGAAGCCGCATTGCTTCAGCAGGAAGGCTTCGTTGAAATCGTTTGCTCTGGAAATCGCATTGCAAAAATCCTCGCAGTCGATACAGAAAATGCTTGGAATCAAATCCGCGACATTCTTGGCGTAAAAGAAAAAAAAGTCCTTCAGCAGGAAGCCTTGGATTTCTATGCATCTTGCCTGGAGAAGCATGCTGTTATAAGCTGCTTTTGTAAAGCGCAAATTGAACGCATCAATCAAGGTAAAAAAGAATCCTATCCTCTGGATACTGCAAAAGTCATTGTAAAGTTCCTTGATTACATCCTGAACAATCAACAGGAAATTCTTGAACGTGAATTGTCCATCGAAGTCGCTCACGATTCAAAACTTTGGGAAAGGTCCTATAGATCCCAGGTGTGCAAGATTTTGTGCGAGAGTGGTACGTTTGATGAATTGGCTTCTCAGGAATTGGATCCCAAAGAATTTGAAAAGAAAATCCTGGAAGAATTGAACGTCTATCCCAATCCCTCGTATGTGCATTTCAAAGGCAATGCAAAGATTGTCTTTGATAACGGTGACGTTGTAAACGTTTTACGAGAAAGACCGTTGGCTTTACCTTCTACGGCCCTCAAAACAATAACGAAGATTGAAATCTCTGAAAACGTCTTGATGACGGTTGAAAACTTAACGTCGTTCAATCGTGTTCAGCACGATGATACGTTCTTTGTTTATCTAAGCGGCTATCATAATACTGCCAAGCGCAATTTTATCCGGTTGGTACAACAACAAAATGCATCATTGGAATTTTATCACTTCGGTGACATTGATCCCGATGGCTTTTTGATTCTTGAAAACCTAAAGCTGAAAACCGGAATAGACTTCAAACCGTATTGCATGAGCGTTGACCAGCTAAAACAATACGAAAAATACTGCAAGCCTCTTGTCGAAAACGACCGGATAAAGGCTAATGGGTTGATTAAATCTGGAAAATATGTTGAAATTGCACAGTACATGCAGGATAATAACGTCAAACTGGAACAGGAAATCATCAGCTGGAACGAAAGATAGGTTTGTTATAGTTTTTTAAGAACGCTTCTAATGGAAAATACGTGATTGCTAGGGACGATTGCTTTGATGCAGTCGTCTTTTTCTATTATTGGCCTTCAAAAATGGAGGTTATGATATGTTGGAAAAGGAAGATGTTTTGCTGACGGACTTGCATCGTCAATTTGCAGAAAATGCAAATAATGGGCAACAGCTTTTTTTGAAATTATTTGTTGCACTTTTAGCAATCTTTACTGTTTTTGGATATGTATTGATTCATACAACGTGTGATTCGGGCGATTTTATTTTTGCTATTTACGCGATGACTGAAAATTCTTCTTTGCCTGATAAGTTTTCAATTTCGTTTCTTATTTACACCGTGTCTGCTGTTGAATGTGTTTTATTCTTCTTGACGATAATTTTGATTTTAAATGGCTGGGGTTTTAGGAGAGAACAGGTTGTGAATGATTCAATTCGTCGTTCAGTATGTGACAAAAATGCATATAACACTATTTTTAAAAATAATAAGTATGGTTTGGGTAGAGGAATTTCATCCATGCCCGACTATTATGAGGTATTTGCTGCAGCATTAATTTTTGTCAAGGTCGTCCTTGTTGTTTTCGTTTATGTTAATTTCAAGAAATCAATCTATGATGATATGGTTGATTTGCTTATTACAGTAACCTCATCCCTCCTGGTTGCAGAAGCGGTATTGTACATCTCCAAAATGAATAAGATCTCTAAGTGGTGGAGAAAGTACTTGTATTGCCGTAAGATTCATTATTGGTGCTATCGGATTGCAGATGTCCTTTTTAATAAAATGAAGCGTCGAAAATGCCATAGAAATTTATTTAATGTGCTTAGTATGGTTCTTGCCTTTGCTATAAAATTTTTCTTTGTGCTAACACCTTTTCTTTTTGTCTATTGCTTTGGTTCATGGAGTAGGACTGAAGAAATTGCACAGAGCTCAGCAATACAAGAGATTAGGCAAGTCCTTTTCTGTAAATTCATGCGCAAAAAGCGGATTTTCCCATCTCCTTCTCGGTTAAGTAAGCTTTATCTTCCATCCATTCATC